>NZ_JBFBDY010000040.1:0-15828 GCF_040683475.1 Kitasatospora sp. NPDC093558
CTTGTGGAGCGGCTCGGCCAGGTCGGCCAGCGGGACGATCCTGATCCGGCCCGCGGCCGGAGAACGTCCGGCCGAGGCCGGCCTGAGGTCCTCCGCTTCAGGCCGGCCCAAGGCTCACCGCCTGTGGTTCTCAGGCCGGTCCGTCAGTCCTGGGCGGGTGGGGCCGTGTCCCGCACGGCCTCACCCAACTCCTCGCGCAGCGACCGCTGGAACGCCGTCACGAGCGCCTGCGCCACCATCGGCTGGATGTGGTCGGTCAGCGCCTTCATCCGCACCAGCTCGTCCGGCGCGGGCTCGCTCTCCCGGTACGGCTTCCAGACCGTCTCCCGGAAGAGCCGGTGCAACTCCCGTGCCGTGGCCCGGCTGTGCTCCAGCACGACCGCCCGGGCCGCCCGCAGCGTCTCCAGCGGGATCGGGACGTCCAGGATGCGCACCCCCAGCGGGAGCAGCCCCGGATCCACCCGGAACACCTCCGGGTCGGCCGTGCGCTCCAGCGCCCCCATCGCGACGAGCCGCTCCACCTGCTCCTCGGACAGCCCGCGCCCGGCCCGGCGCTCCAGCTGCGCCCGCCCGACCTCCTCGGCCGCCTCCGGCGTCCAGGAGGCCACCAGTGCGCGGTGGATCGCGAGGTCCAGCGGCGTGCTGTCCTCGGGCAGGCGGGCGAGGTAGCGCTCGATGGCCGCAAGTGTCAGCCCCTGCCGCTGGAGCTCCTCGATCAGCCCCAGCCGGTCCAGGTGCGTCACGCCGTACAGCCCGACCCGGCGCGGCCCCAGTTCGGGCGGCGGCAGCAGGCCCTTCGTCCCGTAGAACCGGACGGTCCGCACCGTGACCCCGGCCCGCGCCGCCAGCTCGTCCACCGTCAACCGGACCTCGCCCGCCACGGCCCCGTGCTCCCCCATCCGCCGCCTCCCGCCGCGCTGGCACACTCACGCTGTAACAGCAGCAGTGTGACAGTGCCCGCCCCGCCGGTCCACCGCATGCCGAGCGTCGCCGAGCTGGGGCGCTGCCGCTCACGGGGGTGAACCGGCGGGGACGGGGCGACGCCTGGTTCAGCGGGAGGAGGCCTCCGCCAGATCCGGGTGGTGGCGGCGGGTGACCTCGGGATGCGCCCTCGTGTACCCCTTCCACTCGTTTTGCCCGAAATCGGCGAACAGCGGGTTGTCCGGGTCCTCGGTCGCGCCGGGGGCGTGGTGCGCGAGCGGGAAGTCGAGCGGCTCGATGTGGGCGTCGAGGCGGGGGTTGTAGAAGAACGGCACCGAGTAGCGCTCCCGCGCTCCCGGCGGGCTGACCACGCGGTGGCTGGTGGCCTTGAGGTAGCCGTCGGTGGCGACCTCCAGCAGTTCGCCGAGGTTGACGACGAACGCGCCCTCCAGCGGCGGGACGTCGAGGAAGGTGCCGTCCGGGCGTTCGACCTGGAGCCCGCCGACGGTGTCCTGGAGCAGCAGCGTGATGAAGCCGTAGTCCTTGTGCGCGCCGACGCCCTGCCCGGCGCCGTCCGGGGCGGTGCCGGGGTAGCGGACGAGCTTGAGCCGCAGGTGGGGGTGGCCGGCGAAGGCGGCGTCGTAGAAGTCGGAGCGGGCGCCGATCGCGGCGAGGAGTTCGTGCAGCAGGCGGCGGGCGACGGAGCCGAGGCGCTCGATCCACCCGAGCGTCGCGGTGCGCAGCTCGGGGAGCGCCGTGGGCCACTGGTTGGGGCCCTCCAGCCACCAGTACGGCGGCTCGCCCTGGCCGGGGACGTGCGGGGGCAGTTCGGCACCGATGTCCAGCTGGTCGCGCCAGTCCTGGCTGCCGCCGGTGCGCTCGTCGCCGGTGCGGGTGTAGCCGCGGTAGTGCGGTGAGTTGAGGTTGCTCACGGCGAGCCGGTCGGCCTCGGGGAGGTCGAAGAAGGCCCGCATCGCCTCGGTGAGAGCGCCCGTCTCGGCCGGGGTTATGCCGTGGCCGACGAGCTGGAAGAAACCGACGCCGGTGGCGGCGGTGCGCAGCTCGTCGTGCAGGCGGCGGCGGTCCTCGGGGCCGCCGTCGGCGAGCGAGAGGTCGATCACCGGGAGTGACTGGAGGTGGGGCAGGGTGTGCTGCTGCGTCATGGGTGACATCCGCTGGGTCTCGTCCCGGCCGGTCCCGGTGGTCGACCGGGGGAGGGCGGAGCGGCGGCCTGGTGCGGCGCGTGCTCCGGGTGCCGGGTGGTGGTGGCGGCCCGGACGGGGCCGCCTTGAGGGTGGTGGCGCGAGGTTCAGCCGGAGCGTCGACAGGACATGCTCGTCACGCGGAGCAGGTCCACGTGGCGACGACGAACAAGGATGAGCACGTCACCCAGCCTAAATGACCCGTTCTGTCTCGGGCGAGCCCCCTGCGGCGGAGGGCTCGGCCCCACTTCACTGTGCTGTTGTCAAGGAGCCCTTCTCCTGATCGTTCAGTTCTTCTCCTCCTTCTTGTTGAGGTACGCGAGGACGGCCAGGACCCGCCGGTTGTCGTCGTCCGAGGGCTGGAGGTCGAGCCGGACGAAGATCGATGCCGTGTGCTTGGCGACGGCACGCTCGGTGATCACCAGCTGCTGGGCGATCGCTGCGTTGGAGCGGCCCTCGGCCATCAGCCCGAGCACCTGTCGCTCCCGCGGGCTGAGGGTGGCGACCGGGCCGGCCGAGGAGTTGTGGGTGAGCAGTCTGGTGATCACCTCCGGATCCATCGCGGTGCCGCCCTGGGCGACCCGCCGTACGGCGTCGATGAACTGGGCGCCGTCCATCACCCGGTCCTTGAGCAGGTAGCCGATTCCGCCGGTGCTGCCACCCGCCAGCAGCTCGCGGGCGTACAGCTGCTCGACGAACTGGGAGAGCACCAGCACGGGCAGTCCCGGGTGGGCCCGGCGGGCCGCCAGGGCGGCGCGCAGACCCTCGTCGGTGAAGCCGGGCGGGAGCCGGACGTCGACCACGGCGATGTCCGGCCGGTCGGCGGCCACCGCGGCGAGCAGTTCCTCGCCGGTCTCGACGGCTGCCGTGACCTTCATGCCGTTGGCCTCCAGCAGCCGGGTCAGCCCGTCCCGGAGGAGGAAGAGGTCTTCGGCGATGACAACGCGCACGGGATCTCCAGGTTCACGATGGTCGGACCGCCTGACGGGCTGCTGATCGCGAGCACCCCGTCGAATGCGGCCAGTCGGCGTTCGGTACCGCTGAGGCCGGTGCCCCGGGACGGGTCGGCGCCGCCGCGCCCGTCGTCGGTGACCGCTATCCGCAGCAGCCCGTCACTGTGCCCTATCTCGATCCACACGTGCGAGGCGCCTGCGTGTTTCACCACGTTGGCCAGCAGCTCGCTGACCGCGAAGTAGGCGGCCGACTCGACCGGCGCCGGGGGACGGCCGGGCAGGTCACCGGTGAAGGTGACCGGCAGGGGAAGGTCCAGCGCCGTGGCCTGGACTGCGTCGGTCAGGCCGCGGTCGGCGAGGACCGGCGGGTGGATGCCGCGGACCAGGTCCCGCAGCTCGCCGAGGGCCTTGACCGAGGAGAGCCGGGCCTCGGCCAGTAGGGGGCGCAGCGCGACCGGGTCCTCCACCAGCTGGTCGGCGACGGTCAGCAGCATGCCGAGCGCCACCAGCCGGGCCTGCGCCCCGTCGTGCAGGTCCCGCTCGATGCGGCGCAGCTCGGCGGCGCCGGCGTCGATGGTGTCCGCCCTCGTCCGGGCCAGGTGGCTGACCTGGCGGGCCAGTTCGGCCCGTCGGGAGGGCCCGAGCAGGGCGCGCGCCGCCCGCTCGTGCAGCCGCAGGACCGGCGGGGCGGCCCAGAGGGCGGCCGCCGGAGCGATCCAGAGCCCCATCATGTAGACGACCCCCAGGTGGAGGAAGGGGCCGTCGCGCCCCAGCACCTCCAGCGAGACCGGGGTGAGGATGACCACCACGGCGGTGCCCAGGTAGGCGAGGCCGCTGAGCGCCGTCCAGGCGAGGTCCCGCCACGTCGCCGGGTCGGTCAGCCAGCCGCCGGACCGCAACTGCTGCCAGGGCCCGGAGCCCGTGGTCCGGCGGTACGGCACCGGGACGGGGCGGCCGCTCCACTTGCCGACGACGCGCCTGGTCTCCGCCGCGACCCAGCGTGCGCCGAGCAGCCCGAACACGAGCATCGCCGGGGCCAGCCAGAGGGAACCGGAGCGGCCGCTTGGCGCCGCGCCGCCGTACAGGTGGGTGGCCATCACCGCGAGCGCGCCCGGTGCGAACAGGGCGGCCCCGACCGCCCGGCCGCCGCCCCCGGTGGCCCAGCAGAGTGCCCAGAGGGCCACCGTCGCGAGCGGCACCAGCAGGATCAGCGGCCCGCCCGGTGAGTGCCCGCCCGCGTCCTCGGGGCCGAACAGCGCGGAGGCCAGCAGGACCGGCCCGGCCAGCAGGGCGACCAGCCCCGTCACGCCCAGCGTGACCGCGTACAGCGCCCGTACGCCGGCCACGACGGCGCCCCCCGTCCGCGCGGCGGCCCGCGTCACCACGGTCGTCTCCGTCCCGGCATCGGTCCTCATCCCGCGCCTCCTCTCCGTACGGCGGCCCGCAAGCCCCCCGGTCGATCGGTCGGCAGCCAGTCTGCAGCCCCGTCCACCTGCCGCGCTCTAGGTCTGAGCCCCGAAAACCAGGTGTATCTGAATACACCTCAGAGACGCCGTCCAGACGGCTGTCCGGCCTTGGCCGTCGGTTCGTAGCGTCGTGTCCGTCAGCCGGCCCGGGCCTTCCGGAGCCGGATCCGGAGCAGTGGAGGGCCAGTGAGCAGGCCGATCATTCAGATGCGCGGCGTCGGCAGGACGTACGACCGATCCGACGCCGCACGCCCGGCGCTGGCCGGGCTCGACCTCGAGGTGCGGGCGGGCGAGGCGCTGGCCGTGCTCGGCCGGTCCGGCAGCGGAAAGTCGACGCTGCTCAACCTGATCGCCGGGCTCGACCGGCCGAGCGAGGGCACCGTCGTGGTGGACGGCGTCGCCGTGCACGAGCTCGGCGAGGCCGCGCTGGCCGAGTACCGGCGGACGCGGATCGGCATGGTCTTCCAGTTCTTCAACCTCCTGGACGACCTGAACGTCGAGGACAACGTGCTGCTCCCGGCTCAACTGGCCGGGATGCGGCGGGAGAAGGCCCGAGCTCGGGCCGGCGAGCTGCTGGAGCGGCTCGGGGTGGCCCGGCACGCCACCGCCTTCCCGGGCCGGCTCTCCGGTGGCGAGCGCCAACGCGTCGCGGTGGCGCGGGCATTGATGAACCGCCCGCCGCTCCTGCTGGCCGACGAGCCGACCGGGGCGCTCGACTCCGCCTCGGCTGCCGATGTCCGGAGCCTGCTCACCGACCTCAACGCGGAGGGCCAGACGATCCTGCTGGTCACCCACGACACCGCGCTCGCCGGCGCCTGCGCGAGCCGGACGATCGAGCTGCTCGACGGCCGGCTCGTCCGGGACACCGCGGCGGAGCCCGCCATGGGCGGTGTGCGGTGAGCGCGCGATGGGGGCGCCGCAGGACGGGCGCCGGGGGAGGACGAACGACGAGACGGCGTGGGTGGGCGATCGCCCCTGCCGAGCGAAGGGAGGTGGGCGCATGAGTGCGCTGAGCAAGGTGGTCCGGGCCGGGGTCGGGCGCAAGCGGGTGCAGACGCTCGTCATGGTGCTCACCACGATGATGTCCGTGACGGCGTGCATCCTCGCGGCGGGGCTGCTGGTCGCCGCGCAGGGGCCCTACCAGCGCTCCTTCGCCGACCAGCACGGCGCGCACCTGAACGTGCTGTACGACCCGGCCAAGGCGAGCCCCGCGCAGCTCGCCGCGACGGAGCACGTCCCCGGTGTGACGGCTGCCGCCGGTCCCTACCCGGCGGTCACGGCGCAGGCGCGGTCCGGGCAGGACACCAAGCTCCCGCCGCCCGGCAGCCCGCTCCCGCCGCTGACACTGGTCGGCCGGGCGCAGGGCGGCCCGATGGACGACCTGCACATGGTGATGGGCCGGTGGGTCGCGGGCCCCGGCGAGGTCGTGTTCCTGAACGGCCACTCGCCGCTGGCCCTCGGCGACAGCATGGCCTTCCCCGACCTGCCAGGCCGGCCGACCCTCAAGGTGGTCGGCATCGCCTCCTCCGTGTCCTGGAGCGCGGACGGCTGGGTCGCCCCCGAGCAGGTCCCCGCGCTGACCGCGCCCGGTACGGCGCCCGCCCAGCAGTACCTCTACCGCTTCTCCCGCGCCGCCACCGACGCCGAGGTGGAGGCGGACCACGCCGCACTCGTCGCCGCGGTGCCGCCCGGCGCGCTCACCAAGGCCACCTCCTACCGGCCCGCCCAGGCGGAGGCCAACCGGACGGCGGCCACCTTCGTCCCGTTCGTGACGGCCTTCGGAGTGCTCGGCCTGGCCATGTCGGTGCTGATCATCGGGGTCGTGGTCAGCGGCGCCGTCAGCGCGGCGACACGGCGGATCGGCATCCTCAAGTCGCTCGGATTCACCCCGGCCCAGGTGGCCCGCGCCTACGTCGGCCAGGCGCTGATCCCCGCCGGGATCGGCACCGCGCTCGGCGTGCTCGCCGGGAACGTGTTCTCGGTGCCGGTCCTCGGGATGGCCCACAAGGCCCTGCGCGGCGGCCTGCTCGGCATCCCGCTCTGGGTTGACCTCGCCGTCCCGGCCGTCGCCCTGGCCGCGGTGGTGGCCACCGCCCTGGTGCCCGCCCTGCGCGCCGGCCGGCTGCGCACCGTCGAGGCGCTCGCGGTCGGCCGGACGGCGCCGGGCGCCAAGCGGGCCACCGCCCGCGCCGGCCGAGCGGCCGGTTCGGGCCCGGTGGCTGCGCTCCAGCGGCTGATCGGCCGGCTGCCGGTGCCGCGCGCCCTGAGCCTCGGGCTGGCGAGTCCCTTCAACCGGCCGGGCCGCTCGGCGACCACCGCCGCCGCCGTGGTGCTCGGAACGGCGGGCGTGACGCTCTGCGTCGGCCTCACGCTCTCGCTCACGGGCTTCCAGGACGGCCTGACGGCCGAGCACGCGGGCAAGGTCGTGGTGGAGGCCCCGATCGACGGCTCCGCGACGGTCCCCGACCACGTGGACGAGGCCGCCGTGGCCAGGGCCATCGACGCCCGTCCCGGCACCCGGGCCTGGTACAGCACCGTCCCGACGTCCGTCGCGGTGGCCGGGAACACCGCCCGCTCGGAGGTGCGCGCCTTCTCCGGCGACGCCTCCTGGAGCGGCTACCAGATGGTCTCGGGCCGCTGGTTCCGCGGCCCGGACGAGGCGGTCGTCGGCTCCGGCTACCTCCGCGCCAACCAGGCGAAGGTGGGCGACACCATCACCCTCACCGACCACGGGCGCTCCACCCCGGTGCGGATCAGCGGCGAGGTGCTGGCCACCAACGACCTGGTCTTCGTCGACCGGGTCGCGCTGGCCGCACTCGGTTCGACCGTCCAGGCCCAAGCGATCGGGTACCACGTCGACCTCACCCCGGGCACCGATGCCAAGGCGTACGCCGAGGCCCTCGACGCCGTCGTCGGGCCCCTGGGCCTGGACGCCGAGCCGGGCGGGACGCACCTCAACATCGTCGTCCTGGCGATGAATACCCTGGCCGGGACGCTCACCCTGCTGCTGATCGCGGTGGCCGGGCTCGGCGTCCTCAACACGGTGCTCCTGGACACCCGCGAGCGGGTGCACGACCTCGGGGTGTTCAAGGCACTCGGGATGTCGCCCCGGCAGACGGTCGGCATGGTGCTCACCTCCGTCTGCGGGAGCGGGCTGGTGGCCGGACTGATCGGAGTGCCGATCGGGATCCTGGTCCACCACTGGGTGATGCCGGCCACGGCAAGAGCCGCCGGGGTCGGGGTGCCCGAGGTGGACCTGGCCGTGTTCGACCCCGCGGTGGTGGGGCCGCTCATACTCGGCGGCCTGGTGCTGGCGCTGATCGGCGCCCTCCTGCCCGCGACCTGGGCGGCCCGCACGAGGACGGTCACGGCGCTGCGCACCGAGTGAGGCCGGTGGGTTGGGCCGCCGGGGGCGGCCCAACCCGGGCAGTGTCGAGCGGCTGCGGCCATGGGCCAGGGGACGGGCGGTCAGGGGTGGACGTCAGGGCCCGGGTCGGCGGCCGTCCCCAAGCGCCCACCCCCGAGCGGCCATCCCCCGGGCGGCCGTCCCCTGGGCGCCTGCCCCCCAGCGCCCGTTACCGGCCGCCGTCACCGTCACCGGCTGACACTCACAGGACCCTGCTCAGGAGAGCCGCGCCGCCGCGTACGACTCCATGGCGGCCCGCTGGTACGCGGCCAGGCCGGGGGCGACGGCCTCGTAGACGGCGCGCCACTGCTCGTGCTCCACGCAGGACCGGGCGATCGCGAGGTACTCCTCGACGGCGACCGGTCGGAGCGCGGTGAGGGCCAGGTACTCCGCGTCGACCGTGGTCTGCACGGGCTCGGCGTCGGCCGGGAGGCCGTCCGTCATGAGCTCGGCGAGCCGGATCATCCGCGCGGTCCGCTCGCGCTGGCCGGCCTCGACCTCGGCCTGGGTCATCGCGGCGGTCGCCCGCAGGGCGGCCTCGGCGTGCTCGGGGAAGTCACGCAGACTCTCCTCGACGTCCGCGGGCTGGATGCCTTCGAACAGGTTCTCCGGGCGGTTGATGCTGGTCATGGGTGTGCCGTCCTTCCTGGAGCGTTCCAGTTCGGCGATCGTGCGGGAGACGGTGGCGGCCAGGCCGTCCAGCCGGTCCCGTTCGGCGAGCAGGCGGTGGTGGTGGCCCCGCAGGGCCTCCAGCTCGTCCACCTGCTCGCCGAGGATCCGGGCGATCTCGGTCAGGCCGACGCCCAGCGCCCGCAGCACGAGGATCTGCTGCAGGTGCAGCAACTGCCGCTCCTCGTAGTAACGGTGGCCGTTGGAGCCGATCCACGCCGGGGGCAGCAGCCCGATCTCGTCGTAGTGCCGCAGGGTCCGGGCGGTGACGCCCGACATCCGGGCCACCTCCGCAATCGGCCAGGCCATGGCCGCCTCCTTCAGGTGCTGTTCCTGCACGTTCGCCAATCCGTACGTTCGCCGTTCCACACGTTCGCTGTCCCGGGGCCGGTTCCTCCGGCCCTGGTCACGACGGTAGGAGCTGCCGTTGCGGCAACTTCAAGCCCGGATCCTTGGCCGGACCCTGACCAGACCTTGTCCGCTCCCTGTCCGTCCGCTGTCCGTCCGCTGTACGAGCGCTAACCCTCCTCCAGCGAAAGTGAGTTCACCGGCACCGCCCACCGAAGCGCTGGTGGCACCTGCCACAAGTCCCCTGAACCGGAGGCCCCATGAAGCCCGTGACGCCTGCGACGCCCATGAAGCCCGAGACGCCCATGAAGCCCGAGACGCCCATGACGCCCGAGACGCCCGAGACGAATCCCCCGAAGAAGTCGAAGCTCCGCACCCGCACCGCGCTGGCCACCGCCGCCGTGGTGGCCGCCGCCGGCACGTTCACCGCCGGCGTCGGGGTGGCGCAGGCCGGGGACGGGAACGGCCGCCGGGGCAAGGTCACCGAGCGCGAGATCGCCGCGCTCTTCGACCAGTGGAACGCGGCCCTGCAGACCGGGGACCCGGAGAAGGTCGCCGACCGCTACGCCTCGGACGCGGTGCTGCTGCCGACCGCGTCACGGGTGATCCGCACCGACCGGGCCGGGATCGTCGACTACTTCGAGCACTTCCTGCAGAAGAAGCCGCGGGGGGAGAAGGTCCGCTCGGTGATCAACATCCTGGACGGCAACTCGGCGATCGACGCGGGCCTCTACCGCTTCCACCTCACCGACCCGAAGACCGGCGCGACCAAGCCGGTCGACGCCCGCTACACGTACGAGTACGAGAAGCGCGGAGGCAAGTGGCTGATCGTCAACCATCACTCCTCGGTCCTCCCCGCGGAGGGCTGACCCGGAGCGGCTTGAGCCGGACCGGCTTGCGCTGGAGCCGCTTGAGCCGGACCCGCCTGACCCGGAGCCGCTTGGGTCGGCGCCGGCGCCCGGAGCCGGTGGCCGGACCGGGGTGTGACCGCGCGCAGGGTGATCCGCACGCCCAGCCCGCCGCCGGGCGCGTCCCGCAGGGCCACGGTGCCGCCGTCGTCCGTCACCAGCTGCTTGACGATGGCGAGCCCGAGGCCCGATCCGGACCGGCCGGTGAGGCCCTGGCCGCGCCAGAACCGGTCGAAGGCGCGGGACTGTTCGGCCGGCGACATCCCGGGCCCCTGGTCCAGCACCTCCACCACCGCCTCGTCCGCGCCCGTCCCGCCGGTGCCGCAGCCGTCGAGCCGGACGGTGATGGTGCTGCCGTCGGGGGAGACCTCCAGGGCGTTGGAGAGGACGTTGTCCAGCACCTGGTCCAGGTTGCCCGGCCCGGCGAGCACGTGCAGGCGCTCGTCGGCGTCGCCGGTGAGCGCGATGGTGATCCGTCGCTCGTCGGCGGCCGGGCGCCAGACGCTCAGCCGCTCCTCGACGGGCTCGCGCAGCGCCAGCGGCTCCGGGGCGGACACCTTCGCCTCCGCCCTGGCCAGCACCAGCAGTCCGCTGACCAGCCGGCTCATCCGGACCACCTCGGCGGTGGCCTGGTCGACGTCCTCGCGCACGAACTCGTCGTCCACGCCGTCGGCGATGTTGTCCAGGGACAGGCGCAGGGCGGTCAGCGGGGTGCGCAGCTGGTGCGAGGCGTCCGCGACGAAGATCCGCTGCGAGGCGACCAGGGTGTCGAGCCGCTCGGCGCCCTGGTTGAGCGTGCGGGCGAGGGTGCGGGTCTCCTGCGGGCCGGTGACGGGGGAGCGGGCGGTCAGGTCGCCGTCGCCGAAGCGGCTGGCCATGTCGTTGAGCTGGCGCAGCGGCTTGGTGAGCAGCCGGGCCACGATCGCGCCCAGTCCGGCGGCGACGGCCAGCACGCCGACGGCGAGGACGGCGCGGAAGCCCCAGATGTTCCACAGCCGGGAGCTGAGGTCGGCGGTGGCGTAGCGGATCCGGACGGCGCCGATGATCCGGTCCCGGTCGCCTTGGGCGTGGGCGGGCACGGTGACGACCAGCTGGGGGCCCCAGACGAAGCGGGAGCCCCAGTCGGTGGTCGAACGGCCCTGCTGGAGCGCCCTGGTGAAGGCAGCGTCCCCAGGGTGGGCGGGCAGTGGCAGCGGTGGCACGGCCGTCCCGTCGGCGGACACGACCTCGACCGCCCCGGGCGTCTCGTCCGCGTACGCGCGGGCCACCCGGGCGAGCGCCTGGCGGGACGGCTCGTCGCCGTCGCCGAGCATCAGCGCCATCGTGGTGGCCTCGCGGCGCACCGACTCCTCGGTGTCCCCGCGCAGTTGGGCGGTCAGGGTGAACGCCACCGGCACGGTGAACGCGGCCAGCGCCACGCCGACGAGCAGCACGTAGCTGACGATCAGCCGGCGGATCACGTCTCGGGCCCGCCGCTCGGGCGGGGGATGTTCGGCCCGGGGGCGCGTGAACCGGCGGCATCCGTACCGCCCCTGCCCCTGCCCCCGCCCCTGCCCCTGCCCCCGCCGCCGTCCGCGCCTCCGCCGCCGTCCGCGCCTCCGCCGCCGCTCCCGTCCCCGCCCGTGCCCCCGCTCCCGCGCGCGCCCCCGTCCGCGACCACCAGCCGGAAGCCGACCCCGCGCACCGCCTCGATCACCACGGCTCCCGCGAGCTTGCGCCGCAGCGCCGCCACGTGCACGTCGAGCGTCTTCGTCGGCCCGAACCAGTTGGCGTCCCAGACCGCCTCCATGATCTGCTCGCGCGACATCAGCGCGCCCGGCTCCTCGGTGAGGAACGCCAGCAGGTCGTACTCCTTCGGGGCGAGCGCGAGTTCGACGTCGTCCAGCCGCACCCGGGCGGCCTTGCGGTCGACGGTGAGCCGGGGCCCGTAGCGGTCCGGTCCGGCTGCCGCCTGACGTTCCTTCGGCTGGACCCGCCGCATGACCGCGCGGATCCGGGCGATCACCTCGCGCACCCCGAACGGCTTGGAGACGTAGTCGTCGGCGCCGATCTCCAGCCCGACCACGCGGTCCGTCTCGTCACTGCGCGCGCTGATCACGATGATCGGCACGTCCCCGCGTTTGCGCAGCGCCCGGCACACGTCGAGGCCGTCCGTGTCCGGCAGCCCGAGGTCCAGCAGCACCAGGTCGTACGGGTCGGCCACGGCGAGCGCCGCCGTACCGGTCGTCACCCATTCGACCGCGAAGCCGTATCGCAGCAGCCCGCGCCGCAGCGACTCCGCGACCGGCTCGTCGTCCTCCACCAGCAAGACCCGCAGCAATTCACGCACGGGGGCACCCTATGGGCCACCCTCCGCACGCATGTGCGGGGGACCGCATGTTGAGCCGTACCACCCATGCCCCTGCCCACCACCCATGCCCCTGCCCACCACCGGCGCCCCTGCCCACCACCGGCGCCCCTGCCCACCATTGAGCCGCCCACCACCGAGCCGCCTACCGCAGTACCGCCGCGCCGCCTACCGCCGCGCCGCCTCCCGCAACGCGGCCACCAGGGCCGCGAGGGCCGGTTGCCCCCAGGCGCCCGTCCGGACGGCGGCCTGGAGCGTGCGCACCGGCTCCGGGCCGCGCAGCCGCCGGACGGTGACGCCCGGGTGCCGGTGGTGCGCCAGGCCCAGCAGCGGGACGAGCGCGATGCCGAGGCCGGCCGCGACAAAGCCTTGCGCGGTCGCGTAGTCCCCGGTGTCCACCGTGACGGAGGGACGGAACCCGGCCGCGTCGCACGCGCCCAAGACGACGGTCCGGCAGGGGCCGGGCGGTTCGGCGCCCACCCAGGGCTCGTCCGCGAGCTCGGCGAGGTCCAGGACGCGCTTCGCGGCGAGCCGGTGCCCCGTCGGCAGGACGGCCCGGTACGGGTCGTCGCGCAGGTGGACGAGCCGGAGGCCGGGGGGAGGGGTGTCGCGGGGGTGGACCACCACGGCGAGGTCGGCCCGGCCGTCCAGGACCTCGGTGAGCGGGTCCTCGGGGTCGGTCATGCCGAGGTCCAGGCGCACCCGGGGGTGCGCACGGCGGAACGCGGCGACCGCCGGGGCGACCAGCGGGGCGCCGGCCGTGCCGAAGTAGCGGACCGTCAGGCTGCCGGTGCGACCGCTCCGCAGGTCGGCCAGGGCCGCGCCGGCCTCCGCCACCTGCCGTTCGATCGTGGCGGCGTGCCCGGCGAGCAGCAGGCCGGCGGCGGTCGGCCGCACGCCCCGGCCGACGCGCTCCAGCAGGGCCGTCCCGGTCTCCCTCTCCAGGACGGCCACCTGCTGGCTCACCGCGGACGGCGTGTAGCCGAGCGCACCGGCCGCCGCGCTCACCGAGCCGTGGTCCACCACGGCCCGCAGGACCTGCATCCGTCGGACGTCGAGCCGGGGCGCGTCGGGTGTCTCCGTCATGTAGCTCACCTTAAAGGTGATGAAGAACCTTTCGCTTGTGCTACCCAATCTCGTCGCGCGACCGTTCTACGGACACCCAAAGACCCGGTGACCCAACAACCCAACGGCCCAACGACCCGCCCGCGCTCCGCTCCCGCCGAAAGGACCCGTGCACCGTGCGACGCATGGCCGTCCTCGCCCTGTTCTGGGGCTCCGCCTTCCTCTGGATCCGGCTCGCGCTCCAGCACGGCTTCGCCCCCATCCAGATCACCGTGCTGCGCGCCGCCCTCGGTGCCGCCGTCCTGCTGGTCCTCGCACGCTCCGCCCGCCAGCGGCTCCCTCGCGGCGGTGCGGTCTGGCGGCGGCTGGCGGTGGCGGCGTTCTTCTGCAACGCGCTGCCGTTCTTCCTCACCGCCTACGGCGAGCGCAGCGTCGGCTCCGGGCTCGCCGGGGTGCTGCACGCGACCACCCCGCTCTGGTCGCTGCTGATCGGCCTCGCCCTCGGCACCGACCGCCTCCGCGACCCGCTGCGCCTGGGCGGGCTGCTCCTCGGGTTCGCGGGCGTGCTGCTGATCTTCTCCCCGTGGCGGGAGAGCGGCGGGCTGTCCGGTCCGGGGGCGCTCGCGCTGCTCGGGGCGGCGGCGAGTTACGCGATCGCCTTCGCCTACATGGCCCGCGCGCTCGCCTCGACGGGTGTCGCGCCGCTCGCGCTCTCCGCCGCCCAACTCACCGCCGCGGCCGGACTGGGCGTGCTCGCACTCCCGGTGGCGGGGGTGCGGAGCGACGTCGACCCGATCGGGATCGCCGCCGTCACCGTCCTCGGGATCGTCGGCACCGGGCTCACGTTCCACCTCAACTACCGCCTCATCGCCACCGAGGGCCCGACGGCCGCCGCCACCGTCGGCTACCTGCTGCCCGTCGTCTCGACGGCCCTCGGCGCCCTCGTCCTCGGGGAGGAGCCGACCGTCCACGCGGTCGCGGGCATGGCCGTCGTCCTGGCCGGCGTGTATATGACGAAACGTCAAAAGCCTGAGTGGGAGGCGGACAAGAAAGGCCTTGCCGCCCCCGCGATCCCACCCGACTGAACGAGCGAGCCGACGGCCCGCTCCCTGGCTACCACCCCTGTCCGTGCCCCGCCTGCCACTCCGTCCCGGGCAGCGGGTGCGGACGGCGGACCCGTGCCAGGGCGGTCAGCGTCCACACCGCCGTCGTCAGCAGCGCGTAGAAGAGCAGCAGCGCCCAGAACGGCGTGGTGGACACGGCCCCGTCCTCGAACCGGCACCACGCGTCGGGCGGCAGCCACGAGGCGCCCGTCTCGAGCAGCTGTCCGCCGCCGGTCACCAGGCCGCGCTCGCAGCGCTCCGCGAAGTCCAGTGACCGCGCGTACAGCATCGCGTACACGACGCCCGCGCCGGTGAGCGACAGCGCTGCGCCGACGCCGAGCAGGACCGCCCGTCTTCGCGCGGTTGCCGTACGGATGTTCGCCACCGAGGCAGCGTACCGGCCTGCGGGCATGCACGACCGGCTCGCGCTCGAGCGCGCGGCGGGACGCGCCACGAGATGGCCACCCTTCGTGCTCGCACCACCCGGGTTGCGCACCTGCGGGGGCGCGGGGAAGTCCCCGGGGCGCCGCCGTAACCGCCCCGCCACCGCCTCCGGCCGCCCGGACGAGCTCCCGCTGCGCAGGCCCCTGCCCGCACCCGACGCGCGGAAGCGTGCGCGGAAACCCGTGCCCGCCCCCGCACACAAGCCCTGGCGCGGCCCCCCGCGAAGGCGACCCCCAAGGCCCCCGCGAAGGCGACCCCCAAGGCCCCCGCTCACCCCAGCAGGCCGCCCATGTGCGCATCCTCGGCGAGCAGCCGCCACGACCGCCCCGGCGCGAACGCCTCCGGGTCGAGCGCCTCCAGGACGCCGTCCACGGCGGTGCTCAGGAGCGACTGCGGGTCGAAGGCCGCCCAGGTGTCGTGGCCCAGGCCGTAGTCCCAGCGCTCCCACTCGGCGCGCATGCGCTCGTACGTCCACAGCGAGTAGAGCAGGGCGGAGAGGTCACGGTTGAGGTAGGCCTCGGGCTCGCCGTCGTCGTACCAGTCGGGCAGCTCCAGCAGGCCGGTCGCGCCGTCCAGTGCGATCACGAGGTCCGTCGGCCAGTGCCCGAGGGCCACGAAGTCGCGCTGGTAGGGACGCTCCTCCTCGCCGTCGAAGTACTCCGGGTAGGACTCGCCCATCGTGACCAGCGGCTCCTCGGACACGCCGAACATCGCCCCGCCCAGCGGCAGGCCGATCTCGGTCAGCAGCCGGCGCGTCGGCTCGTGCACGAGGGCGGGCGGCAGCTCGTCGGGGCGGTAGCGGTGCACCAGGCCCTCGTCCGTCAGCGTCGCGATCTCCGCGACGAGCTCGGCGTCGATCTCGTACGCGGGACCGTCCGGACCGCCCGGCAGCGCGCCCCAACCCAGCGCCCGCACCAGGAGCGCCGTGCCCCAGTGCGCGGGCGGGACGTCCGAGCGGCCGAACAGCCCGGGGTCGAGCTCCCGCAGTCGGCGGTC
>NZ_JBFBDY010000040.1:15838-27829 GCF_040683475.1 Kitasatospora sp. NPDC093558
GCCATCACCTCGGCCACGACGGCCGGGCCGCGCCGCCCGCCGAGGGCGTCGGGCCGCAGGGCGGCCTCGGCCACCGACTCGACCTCCCGCACCATCGCGGCCAACGCGGGCAGGTCGGAGGCCAGGAGGTCGCGCTCAAGCCAATCGGTGGACGGCTTCGTGAGGAACACCTCGCCCGTGACGCCGTCCAGCAGCACCGCGTTCCCGGAGCGCGCGAAGGGGGCGCAGTACTCCGTCTCACCCAGCACGAACAGGCGCGCGCTCTCCGGGGCATCCGCCGAAACCAGTGGCCCCTCCGAAACCAGCGGCCCCGCCGCAGCGAACGGCTCCTCCGAATCCAACGGCCCCTCCGAAACCATCGATCCCGCCGCAGCGAACGGCCCCTCCGAAGCCAGCGCCCCCTCCGCCACCGCCTCCAGCGGCCCGTCGCCGAGCAGCCCGAAGTCCAGGAACGCCCCCGCTCGCGGCAGGCCCTCCCGCTCGAGGAACTCCCGGCTCCCCGCGTGCACCACCCCGGCCGGCAGCTCCCCGGCCATGACCAGCCCGTACCCCACGAGCCCACCACCCTCCCCGTACGACCCCTGACCACCCCGACCCTAACGGCCGCCACCGACACCCCCGCACCGGGCCCGCGCTACGCCCGTGATCGGTCGTCCACGTTCCACCGCGCGGGCAGGTCGCCGTCGCAGAACACGCACACGAAGTGCCCTTCGCGGACGAGGTTGAGGCCCTGGCAGGCCGGGCAGCGCCGGAGCACCACCTCGTGCGTGAAGCCTCCGGAGTGGCGCACGCCGATCCGCTCCAACGCGGCGGCGAGGGCGGGCCACGAGACGACGTCCGGACAGTACCCGGTGGACTGGTTGCTGACCTCGTCGGCCGACCAGCCGGCGGATCCGCCGTCGTCGGCCCGTCCGAAGCGGACCTCCCCGGCGCTCAGCACCAACTCGCCGCCCGCGCACGCCACATGCTCGCTGCGGCGCGGGGCGAGGCGCAGGAAGCCGGAGAGGTCGACGACGAAGGTGAACGGTTCGGCGAGCTCGGCCGCCGTCCGTTCGCCCACCCAGGCGGCGAACTGCTCCGCCGTTCGGAGCAGTTGGCCGCCCGTGGCGCCGCCGCTCCACAACTCGGGTGGCCCCACGTACCGGTAGGCTCGCCCCGGTCCGGCCATGACTTCCGCCGGAACGCCGTTCTCCTCCAGCAGCAGGTTCAGGACGGTCATCTCGACCGCCGTCCCGACCAGGCCGAACTCGCGGAACTCGTCCAGCAGTTCACGTGCCCGGCCGAGCGAGACGTCCGCGCCCCCCTCGCGGAACGGCGGGAAGGTCCGGAACACCCGCAGCGCCGCCACTGCAGTGATCGCACCCCCGGCCGGTCGCAACCGGGACGGCCCGTGCGCGGTCAGCAGAGCCTCCCGGACGGCCTCCGGCGCGGGCTCCGGGCCGGCGTGCTCGCAGCAGGTCGTGCGACAGTGCGGGCAGTTCACCTCGGAGTCCCACCACAGCGCCCACCCAGGCCCGCGCTCCCGCCCCGACCCCCACCGCCGCTCGTGGGCGAACTGCCGCAGCCACCGCACCGCCGTGCCCCCGCACCCGTCGCAGCGAACGCCCTGCTCAACGCCCTGCTCAACGGTCTGCGCCACTCCCTGCCCAACGCCCTGCATCGTCATGCCGGGAAGCCTAGGCAGTCGGCTCCGTCTGGTTGCATGTGCGGCATGAACGCCATAGTCACGAGCATCATCGCGGTGCTCGGCACCCTCATGGGCTCGACGGTGACGCACGTCTTCCAGCGGCGCGCCGCACTCCGCGCGGAGCGCAACGCAGGCCTGGAGCGCGGGCGCCAGGAGCGGCTGGAGGTCTTCGGTGCGTACGCCGGCACGCTCGTGCAGTTCCGGCAGGCCGCGCTGCACCACTGGTTCTGCGTGCACGAGGGACGCGACGCTGAGGACGAGGTCGAGCTGCGCAGGCGGTCGTTCGAGACGCGTTCCGGCGCGCAACAGGCGCTGTTCCAGCTCCAGTTGATCACCGACGAGCCCGAGCTCCTGGCCGCCGCCGGGGAGGCCTTCGAGCGGATCGGCGGGATCGACCGGGCGGAGGACCGGCCGGACGTCACCGACCGTCGGGACGGGAGCCGCGAGGCGATCGACGCGTTCGTCGCGATGGCGCGCGGGTACGTGTAGTGGGCGTCCGGCGGGCACCGGCCAAGCCCCCGAATCCTGTTGCAGGCCGCCTCCGGCCCGATCAGGGTGAGGGGGAAGCGACGTCGCGAGGATGCCGGGCCGGTCGGGCTCGCCCGGATCCAGGAACTGGGCGGGCGGCTGTTCCCGGACGCCGGGTACCGGCACGTGGGGGAGCCGGCGTGGAACCGGTGCCTGGCCCTGGACAGCCCGGTCGAGTGCCCGACGGCGGCGTGGGACGACGGGACCGGCGGCGGCAGCATCGACCTTGCGGACTTCCTCGCCGCCGCGGGACTCGGGCTCGCCGTGGATGCCGAAGTCAGCTGAGTCCGGCGGCGTCGCGCGCGGCGCGCTCCACGCGGGCGTGGTGGGCGGCCCGCCAAGTGTCGTCGCCCGGGGCCGTGTTGGCGCCGTCGGGGCGCTGGCCGGTGGCGCCGTCGACGAGTTCGCGGACGAGGTCGGCGTGGCCGGCGTGCCGGTGGGTCTCGGCAATCATGTGGACCAGGATCCGGTGGAGCGTCTGCTTCGGCCGTGTGCCGAAGGGCAGTTGACCGATCGCGTCGAGAGGCAGCGCCGCGATCGTCTCGTCCGCGTGCGCGCAGACCCGCCGGTAGCGCCCGACGACGTCCTTCGTGCTCTCGTCGGCCCGGGCCCAGAGGTCGGCGTTCGGCTCGGCGGCGCCGATGATCCAGAGCGGGGCGGGCTCGGGGAAGGGACGGTCGAAGGTGTCGCCGAAGTACAGCGCCTCGGCGCCGGTGAGGTGTTTGACGAGGCCGAGCAGATTGGTACCGCTCGGGGTGAGCGGACGCCGGAGGTCGTACTCGGAGAGGCCGTCGAGCTTCCAGAGCAGGACGTCACGGGCGTCCTGGAGGTATATCCGGAGATCGGCCTTGGGATCGGTGGCAGTCACGGAATCGGTGGCAGTCATGGGATCAGTCTCCGGACCGCGCCGAGACTGTCCATCGTTTTTCACAGGGCGAGAGCCTTTCGTGCAGAACCTCCGTGCAGACTCCGCCTTCCCAGCGCTCCACTCGAATGGCGAGCTCCGCGGCGTCGGGAACAGCGTGGTTCACGGTCAGTTCGACCACGGCATCCCGATTCGCGCCCCGCTCCTTGCGCCATCTGCTGTAGGGGTAGTCGTCGACGTCGACGAAGACATCGCGTCCGCGCATGGGCGAGTACGGAGGTGGCTTCAACATGCTGCCGGTGTTGTACGGGGCCAGCTGTGCGGCATCACCATGTCGCCCCAGGAGTTGTGCCGTGTCGAGGCACAGGACGACCTGGGGGTGATCTCGGTACTGCCTGGCGTTGACCAAGCTGCACAGGCGTTCACGGGTGAGCCAGAAGAAGACCCGACCGTTGAGCAGATCCAAGAATTCCTGCGGGGTCGTTCCGGGAGTGAGGCACTGGTCCAGGAACTTCAGGGGCAGTTGGTCGCGTATCACGGAAGGCCCAAGGGCCGGATCGTCGAGGACGATCTTGGTGCGACGTACCCGATGGAGGATCTCCGCGCGGAGAGCCGGCGGGGGATCGTAGAGATCGACGAGGGCCCTGGTGCTCAGCAGCCCGCGTGCCTGGATCGACGGCCACGTGCCGTCCGCTGCCATGTGGAAGAGGGTCGGGTGCTCTCTGATCAACTGGGCGCGATCCATTGCGCGATGGTAGCGAGGGGAGCGAGGGGTTCGATACCGCGTCGACGCACTGGCCGCTTCTCGGTCCGTCGGCCGGGCGCCGAGGTGTTCGTCCGGCGGCCTGCCGGCGTGGCCTAACCTCGCCGCATGGGTGTTGACATCACGGTCCTGGTCGTCGACTGGGACCACCTCATGGGCATCGCGCCGCACGACCGGGCGGACGCGCTCCTGGACGCGGCGTACCCGGACGGCGACGACCGTGTCGTCCACGCCGGCTGGGTGTGGTTCGAGCCGGGGCCGTCGTCGTGGCTGGGCCGGTTCGAGTTCGGTGGCACCGGCGGGTCGTACAAGCCGCACTTCTATGCCGCGGACGGCTGGGACCACGCCCGGCGCGCGGTGGGGCGCGAGCCGCGGGCGCTGCTGGACGACTTCCTCGGGGCGTTGATCTGGTGGGGGCCCGAGGTCGACACCGACACCGAGCAGGTGGAGGCCGGCGTTTTCCCGCCCGACGACCGGATCCGGCAGTCCGGGCCGCTGATCGCCTGGGGGCCGGGCGAAACGGCGCGCCTGAGCCGCCGCTGGCAGGAGATCACCCCCGTCCTGCCGAAGCTGCGCGAACCGTACGACCGCCTCGCCGCCTCCCCCGGCGGCAGGATCGAGGACTTCGACGCCTTCGCCGGGCTGCTGTCCGGTTGGGGAGAAGTGCTCGGAGAGGCCGAACGACGCACCTGGGGAATCGTCGGGCTCCCCGTCTGACACCCACTGGCTCCCACCGGACCCGCCCGCTGCCGCGATACGCCGATGATCACCGGAAGTCGCGGCTTCGGGTGCCGGGGGCGAGGGTGAGGGGGGCGAGGCGGGTGGCGACGAGGTTGATGGCGCCGTCGCGGCGTTCGGCGGTGCCGTGGACGAGGAGGCCGGCGTTGCCGAGGGCGATGCGGCGTTGGCGTTCCCACACGTGGGGCTGGATCACGATGTTGACGAGGCCGGTCTCGTCCTCCAGGGAGATGAACAGGACGCCGCCGGCGGTGGGCGGGCGCTGGCGGTGGGTGACCAGGCCGCCGACCGAGATGAGTGCGCCGGGGGTGGCGGTGTCCTTGAAGTCGGCGGCGGTGAGGGCGCCGCAGCGTTCGAGGTGGGGGCGGGCGTGCTGGACGGGGTGCGTGGCGGAGGTGCCGGTGGCCCACAGGTCGGCGATGGTCTCCTCGACGGCGGTCATCTCCGGCAGGGCGGGCGCCGTGAGGGCGGTGGCGGTGCCGGGGAGCATGCCGTCGGTGGTGTGGGCGAGCAGTCCGGCGGACCACAGGGCCTGGCGGCGGGTCAGCCCGAGGCCGGCGAACGCGCCGGCGGTGGCGAGGGCTTCGAGGACGGGTACGGGCAGGGCGGTGCGGCGGGCGAAGTCCTCCAGGTCGGTGTACGGCTGCCCGGCGGCGATCGACTCCGCCTGGTCGGCGCTGAGGCCGCGCACGTCGGCGAGGCCGAGGCGGATCGCAGGCCGGTCAGACGGCGGTCGGTCGGACGCAGGCCGGTCAGACGGCGGTCGGTCGGACGGCGGTCGGTCGGACGGCGACCCGCCCGCGGCGGCCGGTTCGAGGGTGGGCCCGGCGGAGCTCGTGTTGATGTCGGCGGGCAGCACGGTGACGCCGTGGCGGCGGGCGTCCTGGATGAGGGTGAGGGGCGAGTAGAAGCCCATCGGCTGGTTGGCCAGCAGCGCGCAGGTGAAGGCCTCCGGGTAGTGGTGTTTCAGCCACGCGCTCGCGTAGACGAGCAGGGCGAAGCTGGTGGCGTGGGACTCGGGGAAGCCGTAGCTGGAGAAGGCCTCGATCTTGGTGTAGACGTCGGCGGCCGTGGCGGGCGGGATGCCGCGTTCGGCCATTCCCGAGAGCAGCCGTTCGCGCAGTTCGGCGACGCGTTCGTGCGAGCGCTTGGAGCCCATCGCCTGGCGCAGCCGGTCGGCCTCGGCGGGGGTGAAACCGGCGCAGTCGATGGCCAGTTGCATCATCTGTTCCTGGAACAGGGGGACGCCGAGGGTCTTGGCGAGGGCGCGTTCCATCAGCGGGTGCGCGATGGTGGCGGGCTCCCGGCCGTTGCGGCGGCGGATGTAGGGGTGGACGGAGCCGCCCTGGATCGGGCCGGGGCGGATCAGGGCGACCTGCACCACGAGGTCGTAGAACTTCCTGGGGCGCAGGCGGGGCAGGGTCGATGCCTGGGCCCTCGATTCGACCTGGAAGGTGCCGATGCTGTCCGCGCGGCAGAGCATGTCGTAGACGGCCGGGTCGTCGGGCGGGATGGAGGCGAGGTCGTAGCGGACGCCGTGGTGCCGTTCGACCAGGTCGCAGGTGTCGTGCAGGGCGGAGAGCATGCCCAGCCCGAGAAGGTCGATCTTGACCAGGCCCGCTTCGGCGCAGCTGTCCTTGTCCCACTGGAGGACGCTGCGGCCGGGCATGGTGGCCCACTCGGTCGGGCAGGTCTCGGCGATGGGGCGGCGGGTGAGGACCATGCCGCCGGAGTGGATGCCGAGGTGGCGGGGCAGGCCGCGCAGTTGGCCGGCGAGTTCCCGTACGTCGGTGGGCACGGTGGCGTCGGGCGGCGGCATCTCGTGCCAGCCGGTCTCCTGGCTGAAGCGGTCCAGGTCGCCGGTGGCGTAGCCGAGGGCGCGGGCGGCGTCCCGTACGGCCAGGCGGGGCTGGTAGGTGATGACGTTGGCGACCTGGGCGGCGTGGTCGCGGCCGTAGGTGTCGTAGCAGTACTGGATGACCTCTTCGCGGCGGCGGTGCTCGATGTCGAGGTCGATGTCCGGGGGGCCGTCCCGTTCCACCGACAGGAAGCGTTCGAAGAGCAGGCCGTAGTGGACCGGGTCGACCGAGGTGATCCCGAGGGCGTAGCAGACGGCCGAGTTGGCGGCCGAGCCCCGGCCCTGGCACCAGATGCCGTGGCGCCGGGCGAAGTCGACGATGTCGTGGACGATCAGGAAGTACCCGGCCATGTCGAGTTGGTCGATGACGTCGAGCTCGTAGGCGATCTGCCGGTGGGCCTTCTCGTTGCCGGGGGAGAAGCGGGTGCGGGCCGCCCGCTGGGTGAGTTCGCGCAGGTAGGTGGCCTCGGTGTGGCCGGCGGGGACGGGGAAGCCGGGCATCTCGGGGGCCAGGGCGCGGAAGTCGAACGCGCAGGCGCGGGCCAGGTCGACGGTGGCCTGCTGGACGCCGGGCCAGGGTGCGAGGCGGGTGGCCATCTCGGCGGGGGAGCGCAGGTGTGCGGTGCCGGCCGCCACGAGGTACGGCTCGGCGTCGGCGAGGGTGCGGCGCTGTCGGAGCGCGGCCAGGGCCTGGGCCAGGCGCAGTTGAGCGGGGGAGGCGTGGTGTGCGGCGGTAGTGGCGACGATCGGGAGGGCGATGCGGGCGGCGAGGGCGGCGAGGGCGTCGTTGCGGTCGTCGTCGCCGGGGAGGTGATGGTCCGTCAGTTCGACGAACACGTTGTCCCGGCCGAACCGGTCGACGAGGATGAGGAGTTCGCGTTCGGCGCCGGCTTCGCCCTCGGTCTCCAGGGCGGAGCGCACCGCTCCTTTGCGGCAGCCGGTCAGGATCGCCCAGTGGTCGCCGTGGGCGTCGGCGAGGCGGTCGCGGTCGTAGTGGGGGCGGCGTTTGCCCTCGCCTGCGAGGTGGGCGTCGCCGATGGTCTTGGCCAGGCGGCGGTAGCCCTCCGGGCTGCGGGCCAGGACGAGCAGGTGCTCGCCGTCCTGGTCCGCGGTGCCGGTGGGGGCGGTGGTGGCGTTCAGGGTCAGCTCGGCGCCGAACACGGTGGCGAGGCCGACGCGGCGGGCTTCGGCGGCGAGCACCGCCGCGGCGTAGAGGCCGTCGTGGTCGGTGATCGCGAGTGCTTCGGTGCCGAGGCGGGCGGCTTCGGCGACCAGGTCGGCGGGGTCGCTCGCGCCGTCCAGGAAGCTGAAGGAGCTGTGGACGTGGAGTTCCGCCCAGCCGGTCCCGTCCGGGCGCGCGGCAGTGGGCGGCCTCGGGGACGCATCGGGTGCCGGGTGGGGTGCCGGGTCGGGGAAGGGGACCACGGTGCGGTCGCCGGCCGGGGGGTTGCCGGTCATGACCCGGTGCAGGTCGCGCCACGAAGTGGTGGGGTGGCTGGTGAAGCCCATGGTCGTCGTCCTGGGACTGCGGTGGAAGCGGGGGTTCAGGCGCCGCCGGGGGGCAGGCGCGTGCGGTGGAAGCGGGGGGTTCAGGCGCCGCCGGGGGGGCAGGCGACGCGCGGTGGAAGCGGGGAGTTCAGGTGTCGTAGTTGCCTTCGAGGTGCCAGCGGCCGCCGGTGACCGACAGCAGTAAGGCCCGCCCGTCCGCGACGGTGACCTGCATCCGGGCGGTGCGGCGGGCTGCCTCCGGGTCCCACCAGCGCTCCTGCTCGGGCCATGGTCCGGCCCAGGCGGTGACCGCGACGGTTCCCTCGGGCAGGACGAGGCGGGCCGGGCGGCCCCGGGCCTCCGCGCGGGCGGTGACCTCCACCTCCCGGCCGTCCGCGTCCAGCAGCCGTACGGGCTGCGGCTCGGCCGGCACGTGGGTCGGGGAGGGTGCGGGCAACTGCCCGGGCCAGGGGCCGTCCTCGCGCCGCTCCTGGTGCGCGTCGCCCCACGGGGTCCGCACCACCCGGTCCCCTGGGGCGCGTCCGCCGGCCAGCTCGACGACGACCGGGGCGGCGTGTCCGAGGATCGCCTGCACCCTGGCCACCGCTCGCTCCACGCGGGCGGTGGCCTCCTGGTCCCCGTCGGCCAGGGACAGCTGACGGCCCGGGTCGCGGACCAGTCCGTCCGGGAGCAGCCGGAGGGCGACCACGCCGCCCGCCGTCTCGTCGAACAGGTGGCGGTGCTGCCACGCCTGCAGTTGCCAGCGCACCCGCTCGGCCACCGCCCCGGTCGACAGCGCGCCCTCGTGGCGCCAGGCCCTCGACGCGGTGGTGCCGTCGGCGCACTCCACCTCCACGTCGACCCGCTCGCACGCCAACCCCGCTGCGGCGAGTGCCGTGTGCAGCCGTTCGGCCAGGCCGCGGGCGGCGAACACCAGCGGTTCCATGACCGTGTACGGCTGTTCGAACCGCTCCTCCACGCCCAGGTCCACCCCGGGCGGGCGGGCGACGACCGGCCGGGCCACCCGGCCGCGGGCCAGCCGGTGCGCCCCCACGCCCGCCGTGCCGAAGCGGTCGGCGACCGAGGCGGCCGGGAGCGCGGCGAGCCGGCCGAGGGTCGGCAGTCCCAGCCGGTTCAGCAGGTCGGCCAGCTTGACGTCCGCGAGCTCGGTCACCGGGAACGGGGCCAGGAACCGGGCGCTCTCCCCGGCGGGCACGATCCGGCCGCTCCGGGCGGCCAGTTGCGCGGCGACGAGGCCGTCCGCGATGCCGACCCGGCATTCGTGGCCGACGGCCTCCACCGCGTCGACGACCTTCTCCGCCAGGGCGTGTTCACCGCCGTGGAAGCGGGCCGCGCCGGCCGCCGGGACGGCGAGGACGCCGGGGCGCAGCACCTCCAGGCGGGCGGCGAGCGCGCCGACCGCGTCGGCCACCGGTTCGAACAGGTTCACCTCGTCGTCGACCCGGCGCTCGTGCACGGCGAGGCCCGGCACCAGCGCCTGGGCCGAGCGGACCTTCTGCCCGCGCCGCACGCCGGCCGCCCGGGCCGCGCCCGATCCGGCGACGACCCGGCCGCGCTCGACCACGGCGAGCAGCCGCCCGGACTCCGGTTCGCCACCGAGGACGGCGGTCACCGGCCAGTCCGGCACCCAGGCGACCAGCGCCCGCGGCGCGGGCCCGGCGTTCTCCCGGTCCGTGGTCATCACACCACCGCCAGAGGAGGACGGACGGCCGCCGGCCGGTGGGCGGCCGGAGCCCCGTTCGAACGGTGCACGTCCGCGACGGGAACAGGGACGGAAGCGACGGAGACGGGAACAGGGACGGAAGCGACGGAGACGGGAACGGGGACCGGAACGGGGACGGGAGCGAGCGCCTCGGCCGCGCGGACCACGCCCTGCGCGTCCGGCAGCCACAGCCCCACCCGGCGCTCGCGGGCGGCCGCGCCCCGCCCGCCCGCCGTCACCGTCATGTGCCGGGCCCGCAGCCGCCCCCGGCCTTGCCCGAGGCCCACCCAGGTGCGGGCCCGCACCGCCAGCCGCACCCGTGCACCGGGCCACGCCCCGGCCACCACGAGCGCGCAGCCGTGACGCCGGGCCACGGTGGTCAGCCGCTCCGCGACCTGCCCCGACACCGGGCCCCCGGGGCGCAGCAGCAGCACGCCGACCCCGTCGGCCAGGGCCGATGCCACCTCCGGCCACCGCGCCCCGGCCGCCTCGACCACGACGAGGTGCGACAGGTCCACACCGAGCTCGGCCGCCCCCAGCAGCCCGAGCCCCTCGAACCCGAGCGCCGCGCACCACACGCCGGAGGACGATGCCGCGGCCGCGAAGGCGAGGAGCAGGGCGGTGCCGCCGCCGCTCACCGACACCACCGCGCCCGGCCGCAGCCCGCGCTCCGGCAGGAGGCCCTCCAGGGCAGGCAGCACCGGCACCAGGGGTCCCGTGCGGGACAGCTGGAGCTGGGGTGCCAGCGCCGCGAGTGAGGCCTTCATGCCATCCATAGTCGAACAGGAGTGCGAAAATGGGAAGCCGAAAGCAAATCGGTCACTCGTTCGAATGGGTCGCATTACTGCAGGTCACGGCGGTGCGCATGCGCTAGAGTCGGCGGCGCTGCGGCGTGGCTGCGGCGACGCTTCAGCGGGCTGAGCCGAGGCTGCGGCTGCACTGCGGCCGGGCCACCCCGACCGCCTGCGACGGTTCGGCACCCGGAAGCGACGGCGGCGGGCTGCGCGCGATGACCGTCCGGCTCAAGCCAGGCATCGGCGCCCGGGCCGGAGGGCGCGCGCTGACGGATCGTCAGCTCGCCAGCGCCGCACGCCCCTTGCCCGGGGCCCCGGCGAAGATCTGGGCGATGGGGAGCCACTCGGTGGCGGTCGGGCCGGTGGCGGTCAGGGCGAGGTCGTCGCGGTGGCGGCGCTGGGTGACCAGGAGGCAGAAGTCCAGTGCCGGGCCGCGCACCACGTCGGTGGCCCCGGCGGGCCCGAGGATCCACGCCGTGCCGTCGGGGGCGGTCAGTTCGAGGCGGACCGGGTTCTGCGGGGCGGGTCGGCCGTGCAGGGTGAAGGCGAAGCCGAGTGTGCGCAGCCCCAGGTGGGCGATGTGCCGCAGGCGCGCGGAGGGCTCGCGGGTGACCCCGAGCGCGTCGGCGACGTCCTGGCCGTGCGCCCAGGTCTCCATCAGCCGGGCGGTGGCCATCGAGGCGGGCTTCATCGGTGGGCCGAACCACGGCAGTTTGACGTCGGCCGGGGTGGCGGCCAGTGCGGCGTGGACCTCGTCGCGTCCGGCGCGCCAGCGGGCGAGCAGGGCGGCCGGTTCCCCGGCGGCGCCCGCGACCGCTCCCTCGTCGACCGGGTCCCGGCCGGCCGCGAGGAGGTCGCCGAAGGCGGCGCCGACGTCCGCGGTGAACGACTCGGCGTCGCGGGCGGCGCGGACGGTCCAGTCGTCGGTCCAGGCGAGGTGGGCGATCTGGTGCGCGATCGTCCAGCCCTCGGCGGGGGTGGGGCGGGCCCACCCGGCCGCCGGGAGGCCGGCCACCAGCACGTCCAGGACGGCGCTCTCGGCGCTCAGGTCGGCCAGCAGGCCGCGCAGCACGTCCTGCGGGGCGTTCGGGTTCGTCATCGGTTCCCCTTCTTCCGGTTCTTCCCGGTCCTTCCGGTTCTCCGGTCCTTCCGGCTCTTCCAGCTCTTCCGGTTCTCCGGCCCCGGAGCGTTGCTCACCGGGCAGCATTACTCGCCGGTAATCCCGCGCCGCACCCTATGCCGCGCCGGGCCGCCGCGCCCGCGACTCCACGGAACACGTGTGCCGGGACTCTCGCCAGCGGCCATGACGCGTGTGACAATCTCGCGATGCACGCGATGCGACGGGCGGTCGCGCGATGACAAGGGCCGCGGACACCCCCACCCCCGGGCCCCCGGACGACCCCGGACTCGGTGCGCGCGCCGCCGAGTTGGTCCGGGACGCGGTGCTCGGCGACCTCGCCCGCCGGGTGGTGGCGGAGTGCGGGGCCGACGTCGGCCTGGTCGGCGTGCCGGAGCCGCTGCCGGTGGCGCTGCCGGTGGCGCTGCCC
>NZ_JBFBDY010000041.1:0-27252 GCF_040683475.1 Kitasatospora sp. NPDC093558
CTGTCTGTGCGCCGCCAGGGACTCGAACCCCGGACCCGCTGATTAAGAGTCAGCTGCTCTAACCAACTGAGCTAGCGGCGCCTGCTGACCTGGAAGACATTACACGGGACCGGGGTCATCCGCCGAATCGTATTCGGCCAATCACGCTACGTGAGCACCTCGCGCGGTGCCCTCAGGCCGCCTCCGGGAAGTGGCAGGCCGCCTGGTGCCCGTCGCCCGCGAGCGGGGGCTTCTCCTCCTCGCAGCGCGTCCGCGCCCCGGGCTCGGCGAGGCGGGCGTAGACCGGGCACCGGGTACGGAACGGGCAGCCGGTGTGCCGCTGGGTCGGGGAGGGCGGGTCGCCGGGGAGGAGGATCCGGTCCCGGGCGCGCTCGGCGGCCGGGTCGGGCAGCGGGACGGCGGAGAGCAGCGCCCGGGTGTACGGGTGGCGGGGGTGGTCGAAGACGGCGGCGACGTCGCCCTGCTCGACCGTCCGTCCGAGGTACATGACGCTGACCCGGTCGGCGAGGTGCCGGATGACCGAGAGGTCGTGCGAGACGAACAGGTAGGACAGGCCCAGTTCGGCCTTGAGCGACTGCAGCAGGTTGAGGATCCCGGCCTGGATGGAGACGTCGAGCGCGGAGACCGGTTCGTCCAGGACGAGCAGTTTGGGCCGGACCGCCAGGGCGCGCGCGATGGAGATCCGCTGGCGCTGGCCGCCGGAGAACTGGTGCGGGTAGCGGCCGGCGTGCTCCGGGTCGAGGCCGACCTGGCGCAGCAGGTCGGGCACCCGGCGGGCGATCTCGTCGCGGGCGGCGCGCTGGGCGCGCAGGGGTTCGGCGATGATGTCGCCGACCGGCATCCGGGGGTCGAGGCTGGCCATCGGGTCCTGGAAGACGATCTGCAGCTGGGCCCGGAGGCGGTGGGCCTCGGCGCGGGTGAGCCGGGAGGTGTCGTGTCCGAGGAGTTCGATCCGGCCGGTCTCGGGGGCGGCGAGGTCGAGCAGTTCGAAGAGCGTCGTGGACTTGCCGGAGCCGGATTCGCCGACCAGGCCGAGGGTTTCGCCCTCGCGGAGGTCCAGGTCGACGCCGTCCACGGCGTAGACCTCGCCGATGCGGCGCTTGAACACCGTGCCCTTGAGGAGCGGAAACGTTTTGCCGAGCCCGCTGACCGCCAGCACCTTCGCCCGCTCCTCGCGCTCCCCGGTCACGGAGGGGGCGGGCACCTCCGGCACGGGGTAGACGTCGGCCGGCGCGGGCCGCCGCTCGGCCAGCTCCGCCGAGCGCACGCAGGCCGCCAAGTGGCCGTCGTCCCCTAGCAGTTCCGGCTCGGCCGTCGAGCAGCGCGGCTCGGCGAGCGGGCAGCGCGCGGCGAACGGGCAGCCGGGCGGCAGGTCGGCGAGCGGCGCCGGGCTGCCGGGGATGGGGACGAGCGGCCCGCCGAGGCCGTCCAGCCGGGGCACCGCGCCGATGAGGCCGAGGGTGTACGGGTGGCGCGGGGCCGCGAACAGCTCGTCCACGCCGGCGGTTTCGACCACCCGGCCCGCGTACATCACCGCGACCCGGTCGGCCGCGCCGGCGATCACCCCAAGGTCGTGGCTGACCAGCACCAGCGCGGCGCCGGTCTCCCGCTGGGCGGTGCGCAGCACGTCGAGGACCTGGGCCTGGATGGTGACGTCCAGGGCGGTGGTGGGCTCGTCGGCGAGCAGGATGTCGGGGTCGTTGGCGACGGCCATGGCGATCATCGCGCGCTGGCGCATGCCGCCGGAGAACTCGTGCGGGAAGCTGTCGAGGGCCCGGTCGGGGGCGGGGATGCCGACGAGGTCGAGGAGTTCGGCGGCGCGGCGGCGGGCGGCGGCCTTGTCGGTCTTCTGGTGGATGCGGATCGCCTCGGCGATCTGGTCGCCGATCCGGTAGACCGGGGTGAAGGCGGAGAGCGGGTCCTGGAAGACCATCGCGACTCGCCGGCCGCGGATGGCGGCGAGCTCCCGCCCGGGCAGTCCGACCAGCTCCCGCCCGTCCAGCTGCACGGAGCCCTGCACCCGGGCGGTGCCGGGCAGCAGGCCGAGGACGGACAGTGCGGTCACGGACTTGCCGGAGCCGGACTCGCCGACGATGCCGAGGGTTTCGCCGCGCCGCAGGGTGAGGTCCACCCCGCGCACGGCCGGGACGTAGCCCTGCGGCCCGGCGAAGTCGACGCGCAGGTCGCGGACGGCGAGCAGGGGGGTTTCGACGGCGGTTCCGGCGGTGGTGGTCACGGTGGTGGTCACGGCTGCTTTCTCCGAACGCTGCGCGCGCGGCGGCGGGGCGCGCCCGCGGCGGTGGGGTCGAGGGCGTCGCGCAGCCCGTCGCCGATGAGGTTGACGGCGAGGACGAACAGCACCAGCAGCGCGGCGGGGAAGTAGAACAGCCAGGGGAACACCGGCGCTTCGCTGGTGCCGGCCGCGAGCAGGGTGCCGAGGGAGACGTCCGGCGGCTTGACGCCGAAGCCGAAGTAGGAGAGCGCGGTCTCGCTCATGACGGCGCCGCCGACGGCGATGGTGGCGTCGATGATGAGGAAGGAGGCGACGTTCGGCAGGACGTGCCGCAGGATGATCCGCAGCGGGCGGACGCCCATGAATCGTGCGGCGCGGACGAATTCGCGCTCGCGCAGGGAGAGCGTCATCGAGCGGACCACCCGGGCGGTGATCATCCAGTTGAACAGGGCGAGCAGCAGGACGAAGGCGATCCAGCCGGTGCTCTTCAGCCGGGGCGAGACGATCGTGATGATCAGGAAGCTGGGGAAGACCATCAGCAGGTCCACGACGAACATCAGGCACCGGTCGGCCCAGCCGCCGAAGTAGCCGGCGCACGCGCCGACCAGCGAGGCGAGCACGGTGGAGAAGAGCGCCACCAGCAGCCCGATGACCAGCGACTTCTGCAGGCCGCGGACGGACTGGGCGAAGACGTCCTGGCCGATCCCGTTGGTGCCGAACCAGTGCTGGGCGGAGGGCGGTTGGTGCAGGGCGGTGAAGTCGGGGGCGGCGTAGTCCCAGTGCGTCAGGTACGGCCCGCCGAAGGCGAGCGCGAACAGCAGCAGGACGAGGACGCCTCCGGCGAGCGCCCCGCGGGCGGCGAGCAGCCGGGTGAGGACGAGCCGGGCGCGGCCGGAGCTCCGGGGGGCCGGGGCCGGGGCGGCCGGTTCGGCGGCGACGGTGGTCATCTGGGTCACCTCCGGTCAGGACCGCACGCGCGGGTCGAGGGCGGCGTGCAGGGTGTCGGCGAGGAAGCCGGAGGCGAGGACGACGACGGCGGTGAACAGGTTGACCGCCACGACGGAGTTGACGTCCTGTTCGTTGATCGCCTGGATCAGCCACTCGCCCATGCCGTGCCAGCCGAAGATCGTCTCGGTGAACACCGCGCCGGTGAAGATGCCGAGGAAGCTGTAGGCGAACATCGTCGACATCGGGATCACGGCGGTGCGCAGCCCGTGCTTGAGCAGGGCCCGGCCGCGGGTGAGGCCCTTGGCCTCGGCGGTGCGCAGGTAGTCGGAGCCGAGGACGTCGAGCATGATGCCGCGCTGGTAGCGGCTGTAGGTGGCGAGGCCGTACAGCGCGAGCGACATGGTCGGCAGCAGGAGGTGGAGCGCCCAGTCGGAGAGGTGGGCACCGAGGCCGCCGGCGAGTCCGGGGGTCTCGTAGCCGGTGAACGGGATGACCTCGTGGCCGGCCGCGTCCTTGGCCGCGATGGCGCCGTTCTTGAGGAAGAGGGCGACCAGGAAGACCGGGGTGGAGAGGAGGACGAAGGAGAGCAGGGTCAGCAGCCGGTCGGATATTCGGTACTGCCGCACGGCGCTCCAGGCGCCGACCGCGACGCCGAGCAGCATGCCGAGGAGGCTGCCGATCAGCAGGAGGCGCAGCGAGACCCAGATCCGCCGGCCGAAGTCGTCCGTCACCGGGGTGTCGTGGATGGTCCGGCCGAGGTCGCCGTGGACGAGGTCGTCGGCCCAGTGGCCGAAGCGCACGACGACCGGGGTGTGGTCGTTGAGGTTGAGGTCGGTGAGCTGGCGCTCGACCGATTCGGCGGACGGCCGGGGGGACTTGGCCTCGAAGTAGGTGCGCGGCTGGAGGGCGGCCGCGGATATCGCGTACGCCAGGAACACGGCGGCGACGAGCAGGACGGCGTAGTAGCTCAGCCGCTTCGCCAGGTAGCGGAGCATCAACGGCCGCCCTGGGTGGGGGCGGGGCCGACGCGTCTGGTGGGCATCGGGTGGTGGCCTTCGGTCGGTGGCCCGGGTGGGGGCCGTTTCACGGGCTGTTCACGGACTGTCGGGAAACAGCAGGTCAGAGTGTTCCAGCGGCGTACGGCCGCGGTGTTGCGGGAGTGTTGCCGCGCGTGACTTTTGGATCAGACGTGAACTCCTGCCTCTGGTCGTGGAACTGATCGGCTGTTACGTTCTGCTGGCTCGGTGCCGACTTGGCTGCCCACACTCAAGCCCCGCCACACCTCGCGGAGCACAACTCCTGTTCCCTTTCCCGACGAACTCACCAGGGGGACCCCCATGGACGCTGCCACCCCGGCCCGCCGCTTCGGCCGGGCCGCCGCCCTCGCGATAGCCGTCGCCCTGGCGCTGACCTCGTGCACCTCGGGCGGCGGGGGCTCGGCCGACAACGTGGCCAAGAGCGAGCCACCGAGACAGGACTCGAACGACATCAACCCCACGGTGGCGGACGGGATGAAGGACGGCGGGGAGGTGCGCTTCCCGCTGTACCAGTGGATCACCCAGTGGAACCCGTTCCAGGTGGACGGCCGCTACGGCGACGCGGTGGACATCATGCGCGCCGTGGAGCCGGACCTCTTCACCACCGATGCCTCCGGCACCTTCCGGGCGAACCCGGACTACCTGGCCGAGGCCAAGGTCACCTCGACCTCGCCGCAGGTGATCACCTACAAGCTCAACCCGAAGGCCAAGTGGTCGGACGGCAAGCAGCTCGGCTACCTGGACTTCAAGGCCGACTGGGAGGCCAGCAACGGCAAGAAGGACGGCTACAACATCGCCGACTCGGCCGGCTACGAGCTGATCTCCGCGGTCGAGCAGGGCGCCGACCCGTCCGAGGTCAAGGTCACCTTCTCGGCGCCGTACGCGGACTGGCAGAACCTGTTCCGGCCGCTGATCCCGGCGGCCGGGATCGCCTCCGCCGACGACTTCAACAAGGCCTGGATCGAGAAGATCCCGATCACCGCCGGCCCGCTGAAGCTGGGCGTCGCGGACAAGACGGCCCAGACGATCAGCCTCGTCCCGGACCCGGCGTGGTGGGGTGCGAAGCCCAGGCTGGACAAGATCACCTTCCGGGTGATGAGCCAGGCGGCGACCACCCAGGCGTTCCTCAACAACGAGATCGACTTCGCGACGGCCGGCACCGCGACCGCTTACGGCCAGCTCAAGGACAACAAGGACACGGTGATCCGCACCGCGAGCCCGTGGGACGAGGTGCACATCTCCTTCGGCGGCGGGGGCGCGCTGGCCGACCAGAAGGTGCGTCAGGCGCTCGGCAAGGCGCTCGACCGCGACTCGCTGATCAAGATCGCCAACAACGGCGTGCCGGTGCAGTTCAAGTCGCTCGGCAACCACATCTTCATGCCCAACCAGGCCGGTTACCAGGACAACTCGGGCGAGTGGGCGAAGTTCGACCTGCCCGCCGCGAAGAAGCTGCTGGACGACGCCGGCTGGAAGGAGGCGGGCAGCGGGCAGCCGCGCACCAAGGACGGCCAGTCGCTCGAACTGCACTTCGTGTTCAACGACTCCAGCCCGCAGGCCCAGATCGACCTCTACACCGCGGCCGCGACGATGTGGCTGCAGGCCGGCGTGAAGGTCGACCTCGACAAGGTGGCGAAGAACGACTTCTTCACCAAGTACATCAACGTGGGCAAGTTCGACCTCGCCAGCTGGCGCAACACCGACTCGTTCCCGCTCTCCCAGAGCCTGGTCAACTTCCGCCTGCCGGAGGGGGACAACGTCTTCGGCAACTTCTCGAAGCTCGGCACCCCCGAGATCGACGGGCTGCTGAAGAAGGCGGCCGGGACGATCGACCCGGTGGAGGCCGCGAAGTACTACAACCAGGCGGACGCCAAGATCTGGGAGCTCGGCCACACCGTCGAGCTGTACCAGCGGCCCGAGGTGGTCGCGACGCGCAAGGGCCTCGCCAACTACGGCGCGTTCGGCCTGGCGACGACCGATTACACGAAGATCGGCTGGGCGAAGTAGTCCCAGGGCAGGCGCTGGCGAGCAGCGCGGTGATCACGAGGCCGGTGGTGCGGACACGGGTGGGACGGTGCTGCCGCCCCCGCTGTCCTGCCACCGGCCTTGACCTTCCGCGTTGCCCGCAGGCCGCCCGTGTCGTGGGGCCCCGCAGGACCCGCGCTCGCTTCCGTTCCAACCGGGGACGAATGTAGCGGGACGATCCGGCGGCTCGGGCGGTACCGCGCGGGCGCGTCCGGAAAACCTGTCGCGCTGTCACCCGGTTCGCGCACCGGGGCGTCAACTGGGGCTGACGGCAAGGGGAAAGGAACGAAGAAAAAGGGACAAAGCCGATGCCCGCGGGTCCGTGCCGGTGCGTGCGCCGGGCCCGCCCCGCTGCCAGGATGCGCGGGACAGCCCAGCCGTCCGCCACCGTCCCGGAGCAGCGCGATGACCAGCGATTCCGCCGCAGTGCCCCACCCGCACCCCGCCGACCCGCCTCCGGTGCGCCGGATGGTCCCGCGCGACCGCGACGAGCGGCACCGGGTCGCCACGCCGCTGGAGCTGTTCTTCGACCTCTGCTTCGTCGTCGCGGTCGGCCAGGCCGGCCGCGAGCTGGCCCACGACCTCGCGGCCGGGCACTACGGCGACGGCCTGCGGGGCTTCGCGCTCGCGTTCTTCGCGATCTGGTGGGCCTGGATGAACTTCACCTGGTTCGCCTCGGCGTACGACTGCGACGACGTGCCGTACCGGGTCACCACGCTGGTGCAGATCGCCGGGGTGCTGATCCTCGCGGCCGGCGTGCCGCGGCTGTTCGAGGCCCAGGACCTCGTCCTCGCGGTGACCGGCTACGTGGTGATGCGCCTGGCGATGGTCACCCAGTGGCTGCGCGCCGCCGCCAGCGAGGAGGGCCCGGCGCGCGGGGTGGCCCTGCGGTACGCGCTGGGGATCGCGCTGTGCCAGGTCGGGTGGGTGGTGGTGCTGCTCCTGCCGCACGGCGCCCGGCCGTTCGTGATGCCGATCGGGGTGCTGGCCGAGCTGGCCGTGCCGGTCTGGGCCGAGCTGCGGATGCAGACCACCTGGCACCCGCACCACATCGCCGAGCGGTACGGGCTGTTCACCCTGATCGTGCTCGGCGAGACGGTGGCGGCGGCGACGGTCGCGGTGCAGTCGGCGGTGGACGAGCACGAGGAGCTCGGGCGGCTGGTGCCGGTGGCGATCGGCGGTCTGCTGATCTGCTTCTCGGCCTGGTGGATCTACTTCGCCCGTCCGGTGCACGAGCACCTGCGCTCCAACCGGCAGGCGTTCGCGTGGGGTTACGGGCACTACGTGGTGTTCGCCGCGGCGGCGGCGATCGGCACCGGGCTGGAGGTCGCGGTGGAGTCGGCCGTGCACAAGGCGGAGATCTCCGCGACGGCGGCCACCGGGACGGTCACCGTGCCGACCGCCGTCTACCTGTTCACGGTCTGGCTGCTGCACTCGCGGCACACCAAGACCGGCGCCGCGCAGGTGCTGGGGCCGGCCGGCGCGGTGCTGGTGCTGGCCTGCACGGCGTTCGGCGGCTCCGGGGTCCTGGCGGCCGGCCTGGTGTGCGCGCTGACGGTGGCCGTCGGGGTCGCGATGCACGCCCGGGAGGCGTGAACGGCCTCCGGACGCAGCCCGAGCAGGACCGGCTCGTGCCGGGCGAGCCAGGCCAGGTAGGCCGGGTTGACCTTGGCCAGGTCCAGGTAGGCGGCCCGCAGTTCGCCGTACAGCGCCTCCAGGGCGGTCGGCGCGAGCGCGCGCGGCCGCCAGGCGAGGAGCAGGCGCACGGCGAGCGGGTCGCCGTGGACCGGGCGCACGACCGTGCCGGGGCCGGGCACGGAGGTCGGCTGGCAGGGGCGGACGGCCTCGCCGGAGGCGACCAGCTCGGCGGCGGTGGTGTTGTCCCGCACCTGCACCACCCGGGGGTTGAGGCCGGCCTCGCTGAACACCCGGCGCATCGCCGCGTACTCGTGGTCGGCGGTCGGGTCCACCATCCAGGTGTCCTCGGCGAGGTCGGCGAGGTGGACGACCGGGCGGGCCGCGGCCGGGTGGCCGGCGGCGAGCGCGACGAACTGCGGCTCGCGCGCCATCAGCACCCGGTGCTCGGCGTCCGGGGGCACGCGCAGCGGGAAGCCCTCGCTCTCGTACACGAAGGCGACGTCGAGCTGGTCGGCGGCGACCATCCGCAGCAGGGCGCTCGCGGAGACGTCCACGTGGATGGTGGTGTCGGTGTCCGGCAGCCGCTCGTGGACGCGGCGCAGCCAGGCCGCCACCGCCCGGCTGCCGACGCTGCCGATCCGCAGCCGCCGCCGGCTCCCGGGGCCGGCCGACTCCCGGGCCTCCTGGCGCGCGGCGGCGACCAGCGCCGCCATCTCGGTGATCACCGGCCGGGCCCGGGACAGCACGGAGTGGCCGAGCGCGGTGGGCCGGCTGCCGGTCTGCTCGCGGGTGAACAGGGTGCCGCCGATGGCCCGTTCGATCCGGTGCAGCTGGGTGGTGAGGGAGGGCTGGGTCATGCCGAGCTGGAGCGCGGCCTTGCGGAGGCTGCCGGTGTCGGCGATCGCGCACAGCACCCGGAGGTGTCTCACGTCGAGCTCCACGTCGGGAGCATAGACGCCGCCGGGCCACCTCGCCAAGGACATGACACGGATCAACACGGCGGACCCCCACCGGTATTGGCCGGCGTTATCGCCGGTTGACATCATCCGCGACGGCCGCGCCCGGGGGGACTCTGGGGCAGCGAATTCCGCCCCCCGCCACAGGCCGGGGGCGGCCCCCACCTTTCCGCCCGCCGCCGGCCCCCACCGGTACGGCGGCCGGCGTTTCGCGATTCGGAGCCCCCACATGTCTCGATCCGTGCTGTCCGCCGCCCTCGGCCTGGCGCTCGCCGCGGGCCTCGCCGCCCTGCCCGCGACGGCCGTCGCCGCACCCGCCACACCTGCCACGAGCGCCTCGGGCTACACGCCCACGGCCGGTACGGCGTACGCCGGTTCGGCCGCCGAAGCGGCGGACAACCAGGCGTTCTTCCAGGCCGTGATGGCCTCCGCCAAGGCCAAGCAGGCCGCCAACCCGTGGCTGCTCACCGTCACCGTCACCTACGACACGGGCAACGCACCGTCCTTCACCGGTCAGATATCCCAGGCCGCGCAGATCTGGAACGGCGCGGTTCGCAACGTCCAGCTCCAGGAGAGCGGCGGCCAGGGCGACTTCTCCTACTACGAGGGCAACGACCCGCGCGGCTCGTACGCCAGCACCGACGGCCACGGCCACGGGTACGTCTTCCTCGACTACCAGCAGAACCAGCAGTACAACTCGCTGCGCGTCACCGCGCACGAGACCGGGCACGTGCTCGGCCTGCCCGACCACTACTCCGGCCCGTGCAGCGAGCTGATGTCCGGCGGCGGGCCCGGTCCGTCCTGCACCAACCCCTACCCGGACGGCAACGAGCGCGGCCAGGTCGACTCTCTCTGGGCCAACGGCGTGGAGTAACCGGGGACCGAGCGGGGTGCAGCGGGCCGTCCGGCCGGAATCGGGCGGCCCGCTACTCGGTTGCTTCCCCGGGGTGGAGCCTAATCGGCCGCGGAACGGAATGCCAGGGGTACCGGTTGGTCAAGTCCGGCCAAAGGTTGTTCAAAAGCCGGGAAATCCAGGCCCATTGGACGGGGTTGTCGCGGGCACGCGCTCGGCCTGCCCGACCTGTCGGTGGTGCGTGCGAGCATGCGGGCGAGACCCCGTCCGCCCGACCGCGAGGTGCCACCGCCGTGCCGAACACCGCCCCCAACGTGCCCGACGTCCCCGACCGACTCGCCGACCTGCGCTTCGCGGACCTGCTCCGCCCGCACGCCGGGCCGCTGCGCCCCGACGAGCGCTACGACACCGCGCACTTCGACGGCGGCGAGTACACCGACCAGTCGGCCGCCGGGGCGACGTTCCTGGAGTGCGCGTTCACCGGCGTCGCGCTCAGCGGCGTCAAGCTGCGCCAGGCCCGGTTCACCGACGTGTGGGCGCAGTCCGGCCGCTGGGTGGCCTGCGACCTGAGCGACGGCGAGTGGCAGGACAGCGCGTTCGTCGGCGGCGTGCTGGCCGGGATCGCCGCGCACGGCTCGGCGATCCGCCGGGTGGTGTTCCGCGGCTGCAAGCTGGAGGCGGTCAACCTGCGCGCGGCCGTCCTGCGGGACGTCGTCTTCGAGGACTGCCTGCTGCGCGACGTGGACTTCGCCGACGCGAAGCTCACCCAGGTGTCCTTCCCCGGCTCGACGCTGGAGGAGGTCCACCTGCGCGGCGCCACGCTGAACCGGACGGACCTGCGCGGCGCGGCCCGGCTCGGCCTGCCGGACGGGCACCTGGGGCTGCGCGGCGCGATCATCAACTCGCACCAACTGCTCGAACTGGCACCGCAGTTCGCCCACGCCCTGGGCATCACCGTGCAGGACCGCTGAGCCGGCCGACAGGCCCCCGCTCCTTCAACTCCCCTTCGCGTCCTCGGAGTCTCCGCCCGCCGTTCAGCCCGCCGTCGCCCGGTGACGGCGGGACGAACAGTCCGCCAACCCTCCCGCAGGCATCTGGTGGGCCGGTTCGGCGCCGGTGAAGACTGCTCCGCGATCGATGAGCCCCGACTTGTGCCCCAGTTCAAAGCGGCAGGGCAACATGAGCAGTGAAGGGACGGGCTGGGCTGATGGCCGAGCTGAGTCGTAGGAAGTTCGTGACGCTGTCCGGCGCCGCCGCCGCGGGCCTGGCCCTGAGCGGCGCCGGCGGTGCGGGGGCGGCCCCGACCACGGCGGGCGCGGCGCCCGCCGCCGTGTCCACCGCGGCGCTGTCGCAGACCGGCACCATCGCGGACGTGCAGCACGTGGTGATCCTCATGCAGGAGAACCGCAGCTTCGACCACTACTTCGGCATGATGAAGGGCGTGCGCGGTTTCGCCGACCGCAGCGCGATCCAGATCGCCGGCGGCTACAGCGTGTTCAACCAGCCGAACGGCACCGGCCGCCAGTACCCCTGGCAGTTCAGCCTCACCAAGCCGGCCGGCGGCGCCGACCCCGAGCGCCTCGCCCAGTGCAACGGCGACCTCGCGCACGGCTGGAGCGACCAGCACAAGGCGTGGAACAACGGCAGGATGGACTCCTGGGTCGCGGCCAAGGGCAACGTCCGCACGCTCGGCTTCCTCACCCGCCAGGACATCCCGTTCCACTACGCGCTGGCCGAGAACTGGACCATCTGCGACGCGTACCACTGCTCGGTGCTCAGCGCGACCGGCCCCAACCGCACCTACCACTGGTCCGGCCAGATCGACCCGGCCGGCACCGCGGGCGGCCCGGCCTACGACGGCGGCGACGAGAAGGGCCTGCAGTGGCAGACCTACGCCGAGGCCCTGGAGACCGCCGGGGTGAGCTGGAAGGTCTACCAGAACGCCGCCGACAACTACGGCGACAACGCCCTCGCGTACTTCAACGCGTTCACGAACGCCCCGGCCGGCAGCGCGCTGGCCGTCAAGGGCATGGGCTCGGTGCCCGCCGTCACCGGCAGCACCCCGGACGACATCGTCGCCGCGATCAAGGCCGATGTGCTGGCCGGCACCCTCCCGCAGGTCTCCTGGATCGTCCCCGACCAGGCCTCCTCCGAGCACCCCTACGCCACCCCGGTCGACGGCGCGCACTTCGTCCACAACGTGATCGACGCGCTCAACGCCGACCCGAACGTCTTCAACTCCAGCGTCCTGTTCATCAACTACGACGAGAACGACGGCTTCTTCGACCACGTCCCGCCGCCGGCCGCCCCGGCCGGCACCCCGGGCGAGTTCTACAACGGCACCAACATCGGCCTCGGCTTCCGCGTCCCGATGATCGCGGTCTCGCCCTGGACCCGCGGCGGCTGGGTGAACTCCGAGACCTTCGACCACACCTCGGTGCTGCGCTTCCTGGAGACCTGGACGGCCGCCATCGGCGCGCCCGCCACCTGCCCGAGCATCAGCGACTGGCGCCGGCGCGTGTGCGGCGACCTGACCGGCGCGTTCGACTTCGCCAACCCGGTCTACGGCCTCCCGGCGCTGCCCGACACCTCGCAGACCATCGGCCTCGCCGCCTGCGGCCCGCTGTCCAACCCGGCCCCGGTCAACAACCAGCTGCCCGTGCAGGAGTCCGGCACCCGCCCGGCCCGCGCGCTGCCCTACCAGCCGAACGCCAACCTGGACCACCTGGAGTTCGGCTCCGGCGGCGTCATGAAGGTCTGGATCAAGATGGCCAACGAGGGCACCGCCGCCACCAAGTCGGCGCACTTCTCGGCCTACGCCAACGCCTACCGCAGCGGCGGCCCGTGGCAGTACACCGTGGACCCGGGCGGCAACACGAGCGACTTCTTCAACTGCGGCACCGGTTTCGGCAACGGCCCGTACGACCTCACCGTGGTCGGCCCCAACCGCTTCCTGCGCCGCTTCAAGGGCGACGCCACCAAAGCGGGCAAGAACGCGTCCGTCACCGCCTCGTACGCGGTCGAGCCGGGCACCGGCAAGCTCGCCGTCTACTTCACGCTCGCCAACTCCGGCAGCACCCCGCTCACCTTCACCATCGCGTCGAACAACTACCGCACGGACGGCCCCTGGACCTACCAGGTGCCGGCCGGCGGCAGCACCAGCGACTTCTTCAACGCGGTCGCCTACAACAACGGCTGGTACGACTTCACCGTCACGGTGAATGCCGACAGCAGCTGGTCGCAGCGGTTCACCGGCCACCTGGAGACCGGCGCGTCCAGCGTCAGCGGCTGACCGTCCTGCTGGAGTGGCCCTGGGGGAACCACGGATCGTGGACTTCCCGGGGCCCCTCCGGCGTCAGCAGGGTGAGCGTCAGCGGCGCCGCCGCGTACTCGGCCAGCATCACCGACCCGTGCCGGGTCTCCAGCTCGGCCTGCACGGGGACGCGCAGCTTGCTCAGCGCGCGCCGCAGCTGGAGCGCGTCCCGCCGGCTGACCGGCTGCGGCGCGCGCAGCACCAGCCGCAGCGGGCTGAGCGGTCCGGTCACCGGCACGCCGGTGCCGAGCTCGTAGCCGACCGCGCCGATCGGGCCCCAGGCCAGCCGGTGGTCCGCCGCGAGCTCGCCGACGGCCGGCAGCAGGGCGAGCGCCGGGATCTCCTCGACCCGCCCGGGCGCGAGCAGCGACCTCCGGGCCGCGAGTTGCTCGGGACGGAAGGTGCGGGCCACCGCCGCCCAGGGTGCGAGCGCGTGCAGCAGCTGGCCGCGGTGCGGGCCGCGCACCGACACCGGGATCCAGTGCTCGGGCGCCGTGACGTCGCGGGTGCAGCGCACCGGGTGCGGGGTGTCCACGGGGCAGCCGACCACGGCGGGCGCCCTGGCGACCGTCACCCACGGGTGGGCTCGGAGGACCGCCCGCGCCCAGTCGGGGAGCTCACCGCCGCCGAGCGGGCGCAGCGAGCTGGGGCACTGCATGAGCAGCAGGTCGTGCGGGCCGGGCAGCCGCCCGGCCGACGCGGCGAGCGGCCCGACCAGGCGGCGCGGGCCGCCGTGCTGTTCGTCGATGGCGTTCCTCACCCCACTACCGCCCGGCCGGCGCCGGACCGCTACGGCCCTTCGATGCGTCCGAGCGGGACCAAAGACTCAACGCACCCCGGCTTCCCCCTGAGCCCCGAGGCCCGACGTGCGTCCGCCAGCGCTCCGTCCCGCCGCGGCCGGAGGCCCGACGTGCGTCCGTCCGGGCCTCTCGCACCTCCCGTCTGCCCGCCTCGTACCGGCCGCCTCCGCCCTCCCGCACCCCGTCCCGCCCCGGCCGGAGGCCCAAGGTGCGTCCGTCCGGCGGCGGTGTGAGAGTGGGGGCAGCCCGGTATCCGTCCGGAGGAGGAGTCATGGGCATCTTGGACAGGATCTTCCACAGGGGTCACGGGGCCGCCGGCGGGCCGGACGCCACCGAACGGGCCGCGCTCGCCCACGACGAGGCCGCCGACGCCTACAGCGACGACATCGAGCGGACCCGTGAGCTGCGCGAGTCGGAGCAGCAGCAGGTCCGCGACCAGGCGGAGGCCGACCGGCGGGCCGCCGAGAACATGACGGCCGAGGGCGATCCCTGGGACTGACCCCGCCGTTCGGAAACAGCAGCCCTAGCCGCTGCCGCCGTCCCTGGGCGGCAGCGGCGGGCGCCGGAGGTCCGGCCGGGGGGTGTCGTCCGGCGGGGGTGCGGCGGCGGGGGCGTCCTCCAGCAGCTCCAGCGCCAGCTGGACGGCGGTGTGCAGCTCCGGGTGCCGCCCGCCGGCCCAGTCGCGCGGGCCGCGCAGCACGTGCACGTCCGGTTCGACGCCGTGGTTCTCCACGGACCAGCCGAGTCCGCCGGTGAACCAGGACGCGTTCTTCGGCACCGAGATCTGGGTGCCGTCGCCGAGGGTGTGCCGCCCGGTCATCCCGACCACCCCGCCCCACGTGCGGGTGCCCACCACCGGCCCGAGGCCGAGCAGTTCGATGGCCGCGATGATCACGTCGCCGTCCGAGCTGGTGGCCTCGTCGGCGAGCGCGACCACCGGCCCGCGCGGGGCGTTGCGCGGCCAGCGCACCGGCTGGCGGTCGCGGGTGAAGTCCCAGGCGAGGACGCGGCGGGTGAGCTTCTCCAGGACGAGTTCGGAGACGTTGCCGCCGGCGTTGCCGCGGACGTCGAGGACGAGCGCGGGCTTGTCGAGCTCGCGGCGCAGGTCGCGGTTGAACTGCGCCCAGCCGGAGCCGCCGAGGTCGGGGATGTGCAGGTAGCCGCACCGGCCGTCGCTGAACTCCCGTACCAGGGCGCGGCGTTTGGCCACCCAGTCCTGGTAGCGCAGCGGCCGTTCGTCGGTCAGCGGGGTCACCGTGATCCGCCGCACGGGGGCGTCCGGGGCGCTGCGCAGGCCGATCTCGACGGTGTTGCCGCCGGTGCCGGCGAGCAGCGGCAGCGGGCCGCGGACCGGGTCGACCGGGCGCCCGCCGACCTCCAGCAGTTCGTCGCCGTCGCGCACGCCCTGGGCGGCGAGCGGGGCGCGGGCGCGCGGGTCGGAGGACTCGCCGGGCAGCACCCGGTCGACCAGCCAGCGGCCGTCGGGGGAGCGGTGGGCGTTGGCGCCGAGCAGGCCGAGCGGCTGCTGGGCGAGCGAGGGGCCCTCGCCGCGCCGGGACGGGGTGACGTAGGCGTGCGAGGTGCCGAGTTCGCCGAGGAGTTCGCGCAGCAGGTCGGCGAAGTCGTCGGGGCCGGCGATCCGGTCGAGCAGCGGCTCGTACTGGGCGACCAGGGCGGGCCAGTCGAGGCCGGACATCCGTTCGTCCCAGAACTGGTCCCGGACGATCCGGGCGGCCTCGTGGTAGGCCTGGCGCCACTCGGCGGCGGGGTGCACGGTGTGGCTGATCCGGCGCAGGTCCACCGAGGTGCCCGCGGACGGGGCGCCGACCGGGACGATCCGCAGGGTGCCGGCCGAGTACACCGCGATCGAGCCGCCGTCGCCGGACACCGCGTAGCCGTCCAGCTTGTCGACCAGGGTGGAGCGGGTGCCCCGGGCGAGGTCGAAGTGCTCCAGTGACGGGCGGCCCGAGGTGTCGTCCGGGCTGGTGAAGGTCTGTCCGAGGGTGCCGGAGATCGGCCAGCGCAGCCAGACCAGGCCGCCGCGGACGGCGTCGGTGGCCGAGTACTTGGAGGCGATCACCGGGAACTGCAGCAGCCGCTCGGCGATGCCCTGCGGGTCGACCCGGACGGTGCCGTCGCCGCCGCCGTCCCCGTGCGGGCCGCCGTCCTCGGCGGGCGCGGCGAACGGGGACGGGGTGTCGGCGGTGAGCGGGACGAGGTAGGGGCGGCAGCCGACCGGGAAGGAGAGGTCGCCGGTGTGGACGTCGTGGACGGGGTCGAAGCCGCGCCAGGACAGGAAGGCCAGGTAGCGGCCGTCCCGGGTGAACACCGGCTGCTCGTCCTCGAACCGTCCGTCGGTGACGTCGGTGATCGGCGCGGGCGCGTCGGCCCGGGTGAGCCGGATGCGGCGCAGCGAGCGTCCGGCGGCCGGCTGGGACCAGGCGATCCAGTGCGAGTCGGGGGAGAACCGGGCGCTGGAGACGGGCCCGTAGGCGGAGGCGGCGACCTCCCTGACCTCGCCGTCGGCGGTGGCGAGGAGCAGCAGCCGCCCGTCCGAGGTGGCGGCGGCCAGCCGGGTGCCGTCGGGGGAGGCGGTGAGCTCCAGGACGCGGCCGAGCCGTCCGGCGGCGAGCACCCGGTGGCGGTGGCGCTCCCCGCTGGTGAGTTCGAGGGGGCCGTCGTGGCCGGGCAGCGGCATCACCTCGACGGCGTCCGCGCCCTCGGCGTCGGTGATCCAGGCGGCCTCGCCGGTGTGCCCGAGCATGACCGGCAGCCGGGTGCGCACCCCCGGGGTGTCGGCGAGCGCGCGGGCCGGGCCGTCCTTGTGGGTGAGCCAGTACTGGCTGCCGCGCACGGTGATCACCCCGGTCCGGCCGGTCTGGTCGCAGGCGAGGTCCTTGACCTGGCTCGCGGCGCCGACCTGGTACGGGCGGCGCCCGGCCCGCGCGCCGCCGAGCGGGACGTGCAGCCGGTGCGGCGCGGGGGCGTCCAGGCCCTCCAGCAGCCAGAGGTCGCCCGCGTGCTGGTAGACGATCCGGGTGCCGTCGGTGGCGGCCTCGCGGGCGTAGTAGGAGGCGTGGTCGGTGTGGCGGCGCAGGTCGGTGCCGTCGGGGCGGCACGAGTAGACGTTGCCGATGCCCTCGTGGTCGGAGAGGAAGGCGATCCGGTCGTCGGGGGGCTGGCCGACGGCCATCGGTGAGGCGAGGTGGCCGCGGTGGTCCGGGAGGATCTGCTCGCCGTCCACCCAGAGCCGGCCGGTGGCCCCGCCGCGGTAGCGCTTCCACGCGGCGGGCTCGTGCGGGGCGGCGCCGGTGAGCAGGACGGTCCGGTCGCGGCTCATCTGGGCGTCGCCGACCGGGCCCCACGGCATCCGGCGGCCGGGGGAGCCGTCGGGCGGCAGCGCGTGCGCCCAGGTGTAGTGCCCGAAGGGCTCGTGGAAGGAGGTGACGGCCAGCACCTCGCCGTCCGGCAGCCAGCCGCGCACCCGGGTGTCCTGGCTGCCCCAGTGGCTGAGCCGCTGCGCCTCGCCGCCGGTGGTGGGGGCGGTCCACACCTCGGGGGTGAGGCTGAGCCAGCTGGTCCAGGCGAGGGTGTGGCCGTCGGGGGAGAAGCGGGGGTGGCTGACCCGGGTGCGGTCGCAGCTGACCCGCCAGGCCCGGTCGGTGGTGGCGCCGCCGGTGAGCCGGGCGATCCAGACGTCGTCCTCCGCCGTGAAGGCGAGCAGGTCCCCGTGCAGGTGGGGGTAGCGGAGGTAGCCGGGCGAGGTCACCCCTCCATCCTTCGACGGGGTGTCACACCCGGCAACCGGGGCGGGCCGCGGGGGCGGGGGTGCCGGCGGCCCGGGGCCGGTCTGGACCATTGACACCGCCCGGCCGCATCCACTTCAGTGGTCTAGTCCAACTTGGGTGCCAGGCCGGGCCGTTCCCCCCACTGGCGCGTACTCCGGCGTGCCCTCGGACGTCCCCCACGACCGCGCCATCGCAGGAGCCCCCGCATGCGCAGATCAGCCATCCCCATCCCCGAACGGCGCCGTGCCGCCCTCGCCGCCGGCACCGCCTCCGCCCTCGCCGCCGCGGCCCTGGCCGGCGTCACCCTGGGCCTCGCCCCCGCCGCCTCGGCCGGCGAGTTCCTGGTCAACGGCGGCTTCGAGTCGGGCTCGCTCGGCCCCTGGAGCTGCACCGGCGGTACCGGCAGCGTCGTCACCGCCCCGGTGCACAGCGGAAGCTACGCCCTGGCCGGGGCGGCCGGCGCGAGCGACACCGCCCAGTGCTCGCAGACCGTCGCCGTCACCCCCGGCACCACCTACACGCTGAGCGCGTGGGTCAACGGCTCGTACGTCTACCTGGGCGTCGACGGCGGCGGCCCGAGCACCTGGACCCCGGGCACCGGCGGCGCCTACCAGAAGCTCAGCGTCAGCTTCACCACGGGCGCCACGCAGACCAGCGCCACCGTCTACACGCACGGCTGGTACGGCCAGGGCACCTACTACTACGCGGACGACATCTCGCTGGACGGGCCGGGCGCGCCGAGCCCGACGCCGACGCCTACGTCCACCGCGTCGCCGACGGCCACCGCCAGTCCGACCGGCACCCCGACCGGTACGCCCACCGGCACCCCGACGGGAACGCCGACCGCCACCCCGACCGGCACCCCGCAGCCCGGTGGCCACGCCCTCGTCGGCTACCTGCACGCGAGCTTCGCCAACGGCGCCGGCTACACCCGGATGGCCGACGTCCCGAACTCCTGGGACTTCATCGACCTCTCCTTCGGCGAGCCCACCTCGCCCACCTCGGGCGACATCCGCTTCAACCGCTGCTCCACCACCGACTGCCCGACCGCCGAGTCCGACGCCGACTTCAAGGCCGCCATCGCCGCGAAGCGCTCCCAGGGCAAGAAGGTGCTGATCTCGATCGGCGGCCAGAACGGCCAGGTCCAGCTCACCACCACGGCCGCCCGCGACACCTTCGTCAGCTCGGTCTCGGCGATCATCGACAAGTGGGGCCTGGACGGCCTGGACATCGACTTCGAGGGCCACTCGCTCTCCCTCGACACCGGCGACACCGACTTCAGGAACCCGACCAGCGCGGTGATCGTCAACCTGATCTCGGCGCTGAAGACCCTCAAGGCCAAGTACGGTCCGGGCTTCGTGCTGACCATGGCGCCGGAGACGTTCTTCGTCCAACTCGGCTACCAGTACTACGGTTCCGGCCCGTGGGGCGGCCAGGACCCGCGCGCCGGCGCCTACCTGCCGGTCATCCACGCGCTGCGCGACGACCTCACCCTGCTGCACGTCCAGGACTACAACTCGGGCTCCATCATGGGCCTGGACAACCAGTACCACTCGATGGGCGGCGCCGACTTCCACGTCGCGATGACCGACCTGCTGCTCAAGGGCTTCCCGGTGGCGGGCAACCCCAACAACGTGTTCCCGCCGCTGCCCGCCTCGAAGGTCGCCATCGGCATGCCGGCCACCACCAACGCGGGCAACGGCTACGTCGCTCCCGGCGAGGTGGACAAGGCCCTGGACTGCCTGACCAAGCTCGCCAACTGCGGGACGTACGTGCCGCGTTCGGGCGCCCAGCCGAACCTGCGCGGGCTGATGACCTGGTCCGTCAACTGGGACCAGTTCGGCGGGCGGGAGTTCTCGAAGAACTTCGACGCCTACTACGGCCGCTGAGCCGCCGGACCCCTGTGCTTGAACCTCACACCAATGTGAGGTTCGAGCATGGTCCGCATGGCGACCACACAGTCCGCAATTCCCCGCACCCGTACGGCACTTCCGTACCCCGCCCTGCTCGCGCTCGCCACCGCGGTGTTCGTCACCGCGCTGACCGAGACCCTGCCCGCCGGAGTCCTGCCCGGGATGAGCGAGTCCCTCGGCGTCGGCGAGTCCGCGACCGGGCAGACCGTCACCGGCTACGCGATCGGCACCGCGGCCACCGCGATCCCGCTCACCGCGGCCACCGCCGGCTGGAGCCGCAAGCGGCTGCTGCTCACCGCGATGGCCGGCTTCGCCGCCGCCAACACGGTGACCGCGCTCTCCTCGAACTACCCGCTCACGATGGCCGCCCGCTTCGTCGCGGGCGTGGCGGCCGGCCTCGCCTGGGCGCTGCTGGCCGGGTACGCGCGCCGGCTGGTGCCCGCCGAGCTGCAGGGCCGGGCGATCGCGATCGCGATGGCCGGCATCCCGGTGGCGCTCTCGCTCGGCGTGCCGGCCGGCACCTTCGCCGGCCAGGCGCTCTCCTGGCGGGTGCCGTTCCTGGCGATGACGGTGCTCGCGCTCGCGGTGATCGGCTGGGCCGCCGCCGTCCTGCCGGACCAGCCCGGGCAGCCGGCCGGGCAGCGGGTGCCGATGAGGCGCGCACTCGCGGTGCCCGGGGTGGTGCCGGTGCTCGCGGTGACCCTCCTCTTCGTGCTCGCGCACACCATCCTGTTCACCTACATCGCGCCCTTCCTCGCCCGCGCCGGGCTCGGCGGCTCCACCGACGCGGTGCTGCTGGTCTTCGGCCTGGCCTCGCTGGCGAGCATCTGGTTCGTCGGCGCGCACATCCACCGCAGGTTGCGGCGGTTGACGATCGGCGGCGCGCTGCTGGTCGCGGTGACGGCGGGCGTCCTCGGGGTGGGGTCCGGCAGCGCGCCGCTCGTGTACGCGGCGGCGCTGCTCTGGGGCCTCGGCTGGGGCGGGGTGCCGACGCTGCGCCAGACCGCCGTCGGCGACGCGGGCCGGGAGCAGGCCGACGCGGCCCAGGCGATGCTCGTCACCCTGTGGAACGCCGCGATGGCGGGCGGCGGGGTGGTCGGCGGCCTCGTGCTCGGCCGCCTCGGCACCGGCGCACTGCCGTGGACGGTCCTCGCCCTGCTGCTCCCCGCCCTCGCGGCGGTCCTCGCCGCCCGCACCCACGGCTTCCCGGCCCGGCGCGGTTAGGTGAGCAGCAGGTTGGTGCTCAGCAGCGAGTCGGCGAGGCCCGCCGGGGCGGTCGCGATCGAGCCCGCCGAGTACGGGGGCCGCGGGTCGTACTCGATGACCAGCTGGATCGCCTCGGCGGTCGCGTCCCCGGCGAGGCGGCCGGTCAGCGTCAGGGCCAGGTCGATGCCGGCCGAGACGCCGGCGGCGGTGGCGTACTTGCCGTCGAGGACGACCCGCTCGGTGCCGGTCGGCTCGGCGCCGAAGCCGGTCAGCGCGTCGAGGCAGCACCAGTGCGAGGTGGCCCGGCGGCCCTTGAGCAGTCCGGCGCCGCCGAGCAGCAGGGAGCCGGAGCAGACCGAGGTGGTCCAGGTGGTGGTCGCGTCGATCCGGCGGATCCAGTCGACCAGCGCCTCGTCGGCGAGCGCCGGCATGGTGCCGGGGCCGCCGGGCACGAGCAGCACGTCGGCGGCGTCGACCTCGCCGAAGGCGGCGTCGGCGGTGAGCGCGAGGCTCTTCATGTCGGTGCGGACCGGCCCCCGCCGGGCCGCGGTGAAGACCACCTCGGCGCCGGGGATGCGGGACAGCACCTCGTACGGGCCCACGGCGTCCAGGGCGGTGAAGTCCTCGTACAGCACGACGGCGATGCGCATCAGTTTCCTCCAGTGGGATTCGGGCCAGGGACGGGAGCAGGGCCGGGGACGGGAGCAGGGCCGGGGCCGGGAGCAGGGTGGAAGCGGCGTCGGTACTCGGCGGGTGGCGCGGCCAGGGCCCGGACGAAGGCGCGCCGCATCGCCTCCGGGGTGCCGTAGCCGCAGGCGCGGGCGATCTCCTCGATCCCGTCCTCGGTGTCCTCCAGGCGGCGCCGCGCGGCCTCCAGCCGGACGCCGTCCACGTACCGGCCCGGGGTGACCCCGACCTCGGTGGCGAAGGCGCGGGCGAAGTGCCGCGGCGAGAGCGCCGAGCGCCGGGCCAGCGCCTCGACCGAGAGGTCCTCCTCCGGGTGCTCGGCGATCCACTGCTGGACCTCGCGCAACGGCCGGCGCGCGGCCACCTGGGCGGCGAGCTGGGTGCTGAACTGGGCCTGGTTGCCCGGCCGGCGCAGGAACACCACCAGGTGACGGGCGACCAGCAGCGCGACGTCGCGCCCGAGGTCCTCCTCGACCAGGGCGAGCGCGAGGTCGATGCCGGCCGTGACCCCGGCCGACGTGGCGACGTGCCCGTCCCGGACGTGGATCGGGTCGGGGTCGACCTCGACGTCCGGGAACCGCCGGGCCAGGGCGGCGCAGTACGCCCAGTGCGTGGTCGCCCGGCGCCCGGCGAGCAGTCCGGCCTCGGCGAGCAGGAAGGCGCCGGTGCACACCGACACCACCCGCTCGGCCCGGCCGGCCAGCTCCCGGATCCGCGCCACCAGGGCCGGGTCCGGGGCGTCCGTGCCCTCCCCGCCGGGAACCAGCAGGGTGTGCACGGGCCCGACGTCGGCCAGGTCCGCGTCCGGCAGCACCCGCAGCCCGCTGGAGCTGCGCACCGGCCCGCCGCCGACGGCGGCCAGCGTAACCCGGTACGCGCCCGGCTGCCCTGCGGCGGTGCCCGCTCCCGCGAACACCTCCAGGGGTCCGGTCACGTCGAGGCTCTGCACGCCGTCGTAGAGGACGACGACCACGCTGCGCGTTGTCATACGGCCAGCCTGTCAGCGGGCCGGGAGGGCAGCAATGACCTGTTTCCCACCTTTCCTGCCACTGCAGTGACGGGAAACGCCGGAAGGCCCCTCGCTTTCGCAAGGGGCCTTCCGGCTGTCTGTGCGCCGCCAGGGACTCGAACCCCGGACCCGCTGATTAAGAGTCAGCTGCTCTAACCAACTGAGCTAGCGGCGCCTGCTGACGTGGAGAACATTACCTGGTCAGCGGCGGAAACACACAATCGGCCCGGGCGGCCCCGCCCGCGGGCGTCACGCGGTGAGGACGACCTTCCCGCGGACGTGCCCGGTGGCGACCATCCGGTGGGCGTCGGCGGCGCGCTCCAGCGGGAAGGTCTCGGCGACCTCCAGCCGCAGCCCGCCCGCCTCCCACAGTTCGACCAGCTCGGCCAGCCGGGCGGCCGTCCGCTGTGCGCGCAGCTGCCGCAGCCCGAGCCGCTCGGCGGTCGCGTAGTCGACGACGGTGCCGATCCGGTCCCGGTCGGCGACCAGCTCGGCCGAGGCCTCCAGCGCGCCCCGCCCGGCGGCGTCGAACGCGGCGTCCACGCCGTCCGGCGCGAGTGCCCGGACCCGCTCGACCAGTCCGTCGCCGTACGCCACCGGGATGGCGCCCAGCTCGCGCAGGTAGTCGTGGTTGCGCTCGCTCGCGGTGCCGATCACGGTCGCCCCGAGGGCCCGGGCGAGCTGGACGGCCACCGTGCCGACGCCGCCGGAGGCGCCGTGCACCAGGACGGTGTCGCCCCGGCCGACCTTGAGCAGTTCGAGCGCCATGTGCGCGGTCTGGCCGGAGGCGGAGAGCGAGCCGGCCTGCTCCCACGGCATCCCGGCCGGCTTGGCGACCAGGTGCGAGGTGTCCACGACGACGAACTCGGCCTGGCTGTCCAGCACCCGGAAGCCGATCACCTCGTCGCCGACCTCCCAGCCGTAGCTGCCCGGCCCGAGCTGGTCGACCACCCCGGCGAACTCGTTGCCGAGCACCAGCGGGCCCTCGACCGTCACGCCCGGGGGCCGGAAGCCCGCCCGGATGGCGAGGTCCACCGGCTGCACCCCGGCGGCGTACACCCGGACCCGTACCTGGCCCGGCCCCGCGACGGGGGTGGGCACCTCGGCGACCCGCAGGGCCTCGGGGCCGCCGGGCTCGGGGACGGTGACGGCCTTCATGGGGGGCTCCTGCCTCTCGTCGGTGGTGCGGGCGGTGGTTCTTCCCGATCATCTGACCTCAAGTGCGCTTGAGGTCAACCACGCCCCGGCGTGTCCTCCCGGATGGGCGCATTGTCAGATTTATCCTGGGCGGCGCTCAGCCGTCCGTCACCCAGTCGTCCGGTGCTCGGCCGTCCGTCGTCGAGAGGAAACCCCCCGTGGGCCAGCTGCCCCTGTTCTTCCTGGTGCTGCTCGCCTCGGTGGTGACCCTGCCGCTCGCGCGCCGCACCGGCGTCCCGCAGCCGGTCCTGATGACCCTGCTCGGCATCGTCATGGCGCTCGTGCCGCAGATCCCGGACATCTCCGTCGAGCCCGAGCTGATCCTCCCGCTGGTCCTGCCGCCGCTGATCTTCGCCGTCGCCCGGCGCTCCTCGGTGCGCTACTTCAAGGCCAACGTCCGCTCGATCCTGCTGCTCGCCGTCGCCCTCGTAGTGGTCACCACGATCGCGGTGGCCGGCGCCGTCCACTGGCTGCTGCCCGCCCTGCCCCTGGCCGCCGCCGTCGCCGTCGGGGCGCTGGTCTCCCCGCCCGACCCGGTCGCGGCCGTCGCCGTGGCCGGCAGCGTCGGCCTGCCGCGCCGCCTGGTCGCCATCCTGGAGAGCGAGGGCCTGTTCAACGACGTCACCGCGATCGTGATCTACTCGCTCGCCATCGACGCCGTCGTCAGCGGCGACTTCTCGCCCGGCCACGCGGTGCTGCGCTTCGTGCTGTCCGCGGTGCTCGCCGTCGTCGTCGGCGTCGCGCTCGGCTGGGTGAACGCCAAGCTCGCCGAGCTCCTGGAGGACCCGACCCAGCAGGTCGCGCTCAACCTCCTGGTCCCGTTCGCCGCCTACACGATCGCCGAGGAGATCCACGGCTCCGGCGTGCTCGCCGTCGTGGTCTGCGCGCTCTACCTCGCCGACCGGGCCGCCGACGCGGACGCCGTCTCCTACCGGCTGGTCGGCAACGCGTTCTGGGAGGTCGTCGAGATCCTCATCACCGGCGTCGCCTTCGGCCTGATCGGCCTCGAACTCGCGACCGTGCTCAAGGAGGCCGGCCAGGGCTGGACCGGCTTCCTCGGCGACGCGAGCATGGTGATCGCGGTCGTCGTCGTGGTCCGCCTGCTCTGGCTGCTCCCGGCGGGCTGGCTGTCCCGGCGGCTGCGCGCGGGGGACGACGAGGACACCCCGTTCAGCTGGCGGGAGAGCGTGGTCCTCTGGTGGTCCGGCATGCGCGGCGTCGCCACCGTCGCCCTGGCGCTGGCCATCCCGCTCACCGTCGACTCCGGCGCCGACTTCCCCGAGCGTGGCCGGCTGGTCTTCATCGCCTTCAGCGTCGTGCTGTTCACCCTGCTCGTCCAGGGCCTCAGCCTGCCCTGGCTGGCCAAGCGCTTCCAGCTCGACCTCGACCAGGACCGGCACGAGCAGGCCGTCCGTCAGCTCTGGTGGCGCGCCGCCCGGGCCGGGCTCGACCGGCTCGGCGAACTGGAGGAGCAGGACCGGCTGCCCGCCGAGGTCGCCGACCGCCTGCGGGACCGTCAGCACGACCGGCTGGCCCGGCTCTGTCCCGAGAAGTACGCCGAGGAGGAGGCCCACGAGGCGAAGCTGCGGCTCTCCCAGTGGCGGGCCGCCCGGGACGTCGAGCAGGAGATGATCGCCGCCTCCCGCCGGGAGATGCTGGTGGCCCGCGGCGAGCTCGGCGCCGACCCGGAGCTCGTCGACCAGGTGCTGCGCGGGCTCGACCTGCGCTCCGAGCGGAAGTGACGGCCCGGGGCTTTCGCGGGAGACGACGTGACGCGGCATCCGGTCATCCGGCGTTCACGCCCTCGTCCACCCCCGACCGGACGTGCCCGGACGGAATGTGCGCCGCTCCCTCCGGCGTTGCATAGGCTGGCCCCGGGCAGGCCGTCAACGGAGTCGGCGCACCACCGGAACCCGCACGACCTCGCGAGAGACCCTCACCGCCTGGCCCTGCCGGTATCTGCACCCAGATGAATCGAGGACACCGATGTCGGAGACCCGCGCCGACGCCCGTACGCCGCTCGACCGCACCCCGCAGTGGGCCGCCCTCGGCAAGCACCGCGCCGAGTTCGGCGACACCCACCTGCGCGAGCTGTTCGCCGCCGATCCGGAGCGCGGTCGCCGCTACACCCTGCGGGTCGGCGACCTGCACGTCGACTACGCCAAGCACCTGGTCACCGACGAGACCCTGGAGCTGCTGCGCGAGCTCGCCGCGGCCACCGGCGTCGCCGAGCTCCGGGACGCGATGTTCCGCGGCGAGAAGATCAACAACACCGAGCAGCGCGCCGTCCTGCACACCGCGCTGCGCGCCCCGCGCGGCGCCGTCGTCGAGGTCGACGGCGAGAACGTCGTGCCCGGCGTGCACGCCGTCCTCGACAAGATGGCCGCCTTCGCCGACCGGGTCCGCAGCGGCGAGTGGAAGGGCCACACCGGCCGGCAGATCCGCACCGTCGTCAACATCGGCATCGGCGGCTCCGACCTCGGCCCGGCCATGGCCTACGAGGTGCTCCGCTCCTTCGCCAAGCGCGACCTCGACGTCCACTTCGTCTCCAACGTGGACGGCGCCGACCTGCACGAGGCCGTCCGCGACCTGGACCCCGCCGAGACGCTGTTCATCGTCGCCTCGAAGACCTTCACCACCATCGAGACCATCACCAACGCGGTCTCGGCCCGCACCTGGCTGCTCGACGGACTGCAGGCCGGCACCGAGGCGGTGGCCAAGCACTTCGTCGCGCTGTCCACCAACGCCCAGGGCGTGCAGGACTTCGGCATCGACACGGCCAACATGTTCGAGTTCTGGGACTGGGTCGGCGGCCGCTACTCCTACGACTCGGCGATCGGCCTCTCGCTGATGCTCGCCATCGGCCCGGACGCCTTCCGCGAGATGCTGGACGGCTTCCACCTCGTCGACGAGCACTTCCGCACCGCCCCGCCGGAGGAGAACGTCCCGCTCCTGCTGGGCCTGCTCGGCGTCTGGTACGGCGCGTTCTTCGACGCCCAGGCGCACGCCGTGCTGCCCTACTCGCACTACCTGTCCAAGTTCACCGCCTACCTCCAGCAGCTGGACATGGAGTCCAACGGCAAGTCGGTGGACCGCGCGGGCAACCCGGTGAACTGGCAGACCGGCCCGGTCGTCTGGGGCACCCCGGGTACCAACGGCCAGCACGCCTACTACCAGCTGCTGCACCAGGGCACCAAGGTGATCCCGGCCGACTTCATCGGCTTCGCCCGGCCCGTCGCCGACCTGCTGCCCGGCCTGGTCCCCCAGCACGACCTGCTGCTGGCCAACTTCTTCGCCCAGACCCAGGCGCTGGCCTTCGGCAAGACCGCCGAGGAGGTCGAGGCCGAGGGCGTGCCGGCCGAGCTCGTCCCGCACAAGACGTTCAAGGGCAACCACCCGACCACCACCGTCCTGGCCGGCGAGCTGACCCCGTCGGTGCTCGGGCAGCTGGTCGCGCTCTACGAGCACAAGGTGTTCGTCCAGGGCGCGATCTGGAACATCGACTCCTTCGACCAGTGGGGCGTCGAGCTGGGCAAGGTGCTCGCCAAGCGGATCGAGCCGGTGCTGCTGTCCGGCGAGGGCGCGGAGCAGCTGGACAGCTCCACCGCCGAGCTGGTCGCCCGCTACCGCGCGCTGCGCGGGCGCTGAGCCG
>NZ_JBFBDY010000042.1:0-27056 GCF_040683475.1 Kitasatospora sp. NPDC093558
GCGGCCCGCCCCCGTACCACCCCCCGGCCGGGCGCCCGTGCCCGGCGAATCCCCTGGTGAACGGCCGACTTGACGGATTCCCCCGGATCTGACGGAGTCCCGCCCATCCGGTTGGCCCCACCTACCGGCGTACGGCACGATCACGAGGACAGCGATCGTGCCGGCCTCGCGCCGGCCAACGGGGAGAGCGCTTCGTGACCACCGCCAGCAACCCGACCACCGGCGTGCCCGGCATCGCCGCCGACTCCACGTCCGTACCCCTCGACCGCCTGCACCCCTCCGACTCGCCGCGCGCCGAGCGGCAGGACGCCGAGCACGTCCGCAAACTCGTCGAGTCCGACCGGGAGTTCGAGCCGATCCTGGTCCACCGCGAGACCATGCGGGTGATCGACGGCATGCACCGCCTCACCGCCACCGCGCTGCGCGGCCGCCGCGAGATCGCGGTCCGCTGGTTCGACGGGAGCGAGGCCGACGCCTACGTCCTGTCCGTCGAACTGAACGTCCGCCACGGCCTCCCGCTGACCCGGGCCGAGCGCCGCACCGCCGCCGGCCGCATCCTGCGCACCCACCCGCACTGGTCCGACCGCGCCATCGCCGAGCGCACCGGGCTCAGCGGCAAGACCGTCGGCAAGCTGCGGCGGTGTGCAGTTGAGGAGATTCCGCAGTTGCACGCCAGGCTCGGCCGGGACGGCAGCGTGCGTCCGCTCAACAGCGCCGAGGGCCGCCGGATCGCCGCCGCCCTGCTGGAGGCCGACCCGAGCGCGTCGCTGCGCGAACTGGCCCGCGAGTCCGGGGTGTCGGTCGGCACCGTCCGGGACGTCCGAGACCGGCTGAGCTGCGGCCTGGACCCGGTGCCCGAGCGGCGCCGCCGCTGCGTGCCCGCCGTCCCCCGCGAGCCCCGGCGGGCCGTCGCCGAGCCGGTGCGCGACGACGGCACGCAGGTGCGCAGGCTCGTCCGGGACCCCGCCCTCAAGGCGACCGACTCCGGCCGTCTCCTGCTGCGCATGCTGCTCACCACGGAGCTGCCGCCCGGGCAGTGGCAGTGCATCGTCGCCGCGCTGCCCGCCCACGCCGCGCCCCTCGTGCGGGAGGTCGCCGCGCGCCGCAGCGCGGAGTGGAGCGCCCTCGCCGACGCCCTGGCGGGCCCGGCCCGCTGAGGAACCCCACCGTCCAGCCCGTTCCCGGGGAATTGGGAGCGGGCATTTCGGCATTCCCGAAAACGGCTCGCACGGACGGCCCGCGGAACCAGTTGTGAACATTCCGGGAGCGGCCGTCAGGACATTTTTTGCACACCCCTGCCTGACCTAGGCTGCACATGCTTGAAACGGAAACCACCGCACATCCACCGCGAGGGGGCAGGCATGTCCGACACCACCGGACCGCAGGGGTTCGCCGCCGACGAGGAGCTCCGGGCCAGGAACCGGGCCGTCGTCGAGAAGTACATGAACACCCGGGGCGAGGACCGCCTGCGCCGGCACGAGCTGTTCACCGAGGACGGCAGCGGCGGCCTGTGGACCACCGACACCGGCGCCCCGATCGCCATCAACGGCCGGGACCGGCTGGCCGAGCACGCCGTGTGGTCGCTCAAGTGCTTCCCGGACTGGGAGTGGTACAACATCCGGATCTTCGGCACCGACGACCCGAACTTCTTCTGGGTCGAGTGCGACGGCCGCGGGGCCATCCGCTTCCCCGGGTACCCCGACGGCTACTACCAGAACCACTTCCTGCACTCCTTCGAATTCGTCGACGGGAAGATCAGGCAGAACCGCGAATTCATGAACCCCTTCGAGCAGCTGCGCGCCCTCGGCATTCCGGTGCCGCAGATCCGGCGCGAGGGAATTCCGACCTGACCGCGGCTCCACCGAATTGGAGATCAGCATGGAAGACAGCATCGAAGACGTCTTGCGCGAAATCCGCTTCCGCGAGGCCAGGCAGCAGCCCGAGTGGGCGGACGCCTCGCAGGTGCGGCGGGTCCACGAGACGCTGGCCGCCCGGCCGCCGCTCGCGAGAGCCGACGACATCCGCTCCCTGCGCGCCATCCTGGCCCGGGTCGCCCGCGGCGAGGCCCTGATCGTCCAGGCCGGCGACTGCGCCGAGGACCTCAACGAGCACACCCCGGACTACGTCGCCCGCAAGACCGCCCTGCTCGACCTCCTGGCCGGTGCGCTGCGCCTGATCACCGCCAAGCCGGTGGTCCGGGTCGGCCGGATCGCCGGGCAGTTCGCCAAGCCGCGCTCCAAGCCCACCGAACTGCACGAGGGCGTCGAGATCCCGTCCTACCGCGGCGACATGATCAACAGCCCGGAGCCGGACGCAGAGAGCCGCCAGCCCGACCCGCTGCGCATCCTGGCCGGCTACATGGCCGCCAACGAGATGATGGAGTACCTCGGCTGGAAGGGCCGGGCCGAGGGCGACGGCATCCAGCTGCCGATCTGGACCAGCCACGAGGCCCTGCTGCTGGACTACGAGATCCCGATGCTCCGCCAGGACGACAACGGGCAGGTCTTCCTCGGCTCCACCCACTGGCCCTGGGTGGGGGAGCGGACCCGGCAGGTCGAGGGCGCCCACGTCGCCCTGCTCGCCGAGGTGTTCAACCCGGTCTCCTGCAAGGTCGGCCCGAACATGACCCCCGACGAACTCCTCGCCCTGTGCGCCCGGCTGGACCCGGAGCGCGAGCCCGGCCGCCTCACCCTGATCGCCCGGATGGGCGCCGACCTGGTCGAGGAACGGCTGCCCGCGCTCGTCGAGGCCGTCCGCGCGGCCGGCCACCCGGTGATCTGGCTGGCCGACCCGATGCACGGCAACACCGTCACCGCGCCCGACGGGAACAAGACCCGGATGGTCGAGACGGTCGCCCACGAGGTGCGCGGCTTCGTCCGGGCGGTCACCGCCGCGGGCGGCGTCGCCGGCGGCCTGCACCTGGAGACCACCCCCGAGGACGTCACCGAGTGCGCCTCCGACCACGCGGCCCTGGACCGGGTCGGCGAGGTCTACACGAGCCTGTGCGACCCGCGGCTCAACCCCGGCCAGGCCCTCGACGTCGTCTCCGCCTGGACCGTCTGAACCCGCCCACCCCCGGAGCAGCCACGAACTGGAGGCAACGCCATGGCTGGCATCCCGCCCATCGATCCCTACCCGCTCCCGTCGGCCGGCGACCTCCCGGCCAACACCGTCCGCTGGGACGTCGACCCGGACCGCGCGGTCCTGCTCGTCCACGACCTCCAGCGGTACTTCCTGAAGCCCTTCCCGGACACCGTGCGCGCCGAACTCGTGCGCAACGCCGCACAGTTGCGCGCCTGGAGCGTCGCGCACGGTGTCCCGGTCGCCTACACCGCCCAGCCCGGCGGCATGACCGAGGAGGAGCGCGGCCTGCTCCGGGACTTCTGGGGCCCCGGCATGCGCACCGACCCCGCCGACCGCGAGGTCGTCGACGAACTCGCCCCGGAGCCCGGCGACTGGGTGTTCACCAAGTGGCGCTACAGCGCGTTCCACCGCACCGACCTGCTCCAGCGCATGCGCGACGCGGGCCGTGACCAGCTGATCGTCTGCGGCGTCTACGCGCACGTCGGCGTCCTCATGACCGCCGCCGACGCCTACACCAACGACATCCGGGCGTTCCTGGTGGCCGACGCGGTCGCCGACTTCTCCCAGGAGTACCACGCGCTCGCCCTGCGCTACGCGGCCGAGCGCTGCGCGATGGTCGTCACCACGAAGGAGGTCGTCGCATGACCGGCGCCACCGGCGGCCCCGACCTGCTCGGCCGCGTCCTCGGCCCCGACCCGGGCCCGTTCGCCCTGCTCCACCGGCCGGAGGCGACCGGCCCCCACCTCCTGGAGGTGCTGCTCGGCGAGGTGTCCGCCCCGGCCACCCTCGCCGGCATCCCGCTCCCGGACGACCGGACCCCCGCCGCCGGGCCCCACCACGAGGTCCTCACCCTCATCCCGTACGGCCAGATCGCCGAACGCGGCTTCGCCGCCCCCGACGACGGCACCCCGCTGGTCGCCCTGACCGTCACCGGCCAGCGCACCGTGCCCGTCGCCGAGGCGCTCGCCCGCATCCCGGACGTGCCGACCGACCTGGCCGGAGGCCACTTCGACGTCGACGACGCCGAGTACGCCGACACCGTCCGCCGCGTCATCGCCGAGGTGATCGGCGACGGCGAGGGCGCCAACTTCGTCATCAAGCGCTCCTTCGTCGCCGACATCACCGACTACGGGCTGCACAGCGCCCTCGCGTTCTTCGCCCGCCTGCTGCGCCGCGAGAGCGGCGCCTACTGGACCTTCGTCATCCACACCGGCGACCGCACCCTGGTCGGCGCCTCGCCCGAGCGGCACATCAGCCTCGACGACGGCCTCGCCGTGATGAACCCGATCAGCGGCACCTACCGCTACCCGGCCGGCGGCCCCACCCTGCCCGAGGTCATGGACTTCCTCGCCGACCGCAAGGAGGCCGACGAGCTGTACATGGTGGTGGACGAGGAACTCAAGATGATGTCCCGGATCTGCCCCGAGGGCGGCCGGGTCATCGGCCCGTACCTCAAGGAGATGGCCCGGCTCGCGCACACCGAGTACTTCATCGAGGGCCGCACCGACCGCGACGTCCGGGAGGTCCTGCGCGAGACGCTGTTCGCCCCGACCGTCACCGGGAGCCCGCTGGAGAGCGCCTGCCGGGTCATCGACCGCTACGAGCCGGGCGGGCGCGGCTACTACAGCGGCGTCGCCGCCCTGATCGGCCGGGACGGGCGCGGCGAGCGCCGGCTCGACTCCGCGATCCTGATCCGCACCGCCGACATCGACGCCACCGGCCGGGTGCGGATCGGCGTCGGCGCCACGCTCGTGCGCCACTCCGACCCGATGGCCGAGGCCGCCGAGACCAGGGCCAAGGCCGCGGGCCTGATCGCCGCCCTGGAGGACGGCGGCGCCGAGCGCTTCCGCGACCACCCGAACGTCCGCGCCGCGCTGGCCAGCCGCAACGACACCATCGCCGACTTCTGGCTCCGCGAGAGCGGCGGCCGCACCCGCCCGCAGCCCGAACTGGCCGGGCGCGAAGTACTGGTGGTCGACGCCGAGGACACCTTCACCGCGATGATCGCCCAGCAGCTGTCCTCCGTCGGACTGTCCGTCACCGTGCGGCGCTTCGACGAGCACTACAGCTTCGACGGCTACGACCTCGTGGTCATGGGACCGGGACCGGGCGACCCGAGCGAGGCCGGCCACCCGAAGATCGACCACCTGCGCACGGCCGTCGCCACCCTGCTCGCCGAACGCCGCCCCTTCCTCGCCGTCTGCCTCAGCCACCAGGTGCTCAGCCTGAGCCTCGGCCTGCCGCTGCGCCGGCGCGACGTGCCCAACCAGGGCGTCCAGAAGGAGATCGAGCTGTTCGGCGCGCGGGAGCGGGTCGGCTTCTACAACACCTTCGCCGCCGTCAGCGACGACGACAAGGTCGAGGCCGACGGCGTCGGCGTCGTCGAGGTGAGCCGCGACCGCGACACCGGCGAGGTGCACGCGCTGCGCGGCCCGCACTTCGCGTCCATGCAGTTCCACGCCGAGTCCGTGCTCACCCAGAACGGCCCGCGGATCGTCGCCGAGGCCGTCCGCGAGGTCCTGCGCGTCTGACCACTGCCGCCGGCCGCACGACCCTCAGCCCATACACGAGTTGGAGAACCAGAGATGCACCGGTACGTGGTGGTGGACGCGTTCGCCGAGGAACCGCTGCGCGGAAACCCCGTGGCCGTCTTCTTCGACGCCGACGACCTGCCGGCCGAGCGCATGCAGCGCATCGCCAAAGAGATGAACCTGTCCGAGACGACGTTCGTGCTCACCCCCCGCGAGGGCGGGGACGCCCGGATCCGGATCTTCACCCCGGTCAACGAACTCCCCTTCGCGGGGCACCCGTTGCTCGGCACCGCGATCGCCCTCGGCGCCGAGACGGAGGCCGAGCGGCTGCGCCTGGAGACGGCGATGGGTGTCATCCCCTTCGAGCTGGACCGGGTGGACGGCGCCACGGTCGGCGCCCGGATGCGCCAGCCGGTGCCCACCTGGGAGCCGTTCGACCGGGCCGACGAACTCCTCGACGCCCTGGGGGTGAAGAGCTCGACCCTGCCGGTCGAGATCTACCGCAACGGCCCCCGGCACGTCTTCGTCGGCTTCGAGAGCGTCGATGCCCTGTCGGCCGCCCACCCCGACCACCGGGCCCTGTCCGCCTTCCCGGACATGGCCGCCAACTGCTTCGCCGGGGCCGGGAGCCAGTGGCGTAGCCGGATGTTCTCGCCCGCCTACGGCGTGGTCGAGGACGCGGCGACCGGCTCGGCGGCCGGCCCGCTCGCGATCCACCTGGCCCGGCACGGGCTGATCGAGCACGGCCGCCCGATCGAGATCCTCCAGGGCGTCGAGCTCGGCCGCCCGTCGCTGATGCTCGCCCGCGCCGAGGCCGTGGCCGGCCGCGTCGACTCCGTCGAGGTCGGCGGCCGGGGCGCGGTGTTCGCGCACGGCACGGCCTTCATCTGACGCCGGACGGCGTCCACCGCACTTCGCACGTCGCACTTCGAGCCGACGACACACAAGAGGAGGCCCACCATGGGGGGCAGGTCCGAAACCCTGACCGGGACGATCGACATCGCGTTCCCGGAGTACGACAACCCGCCGCCCGGTCCGGCCGGCCTGTTCCGCGCCTGGTACGAGCGGGCGGTGCGGTTCGGCGTCCGCGAACCGAGGGCGCTCGCGCTGGCCACCGCCGACAAGCTGGGCCGCCCCTCGACCCGGATCGTCTCGATCAACGAGATCACCGACGAGGGCGTCGTCTTCGCGACCCACCTGAACAGCCAGAAGGGCCGCGAGCTCGCCGAGAACCCGTACGCCTCGGGCGTCCTGTACTGGCGCGAGACCAGCCAGCAGATCTCGATCAGCGGCGGGGTGGAGCTGCTCGGCACCGACGTCGCCGAGGCCAAGTGGCTCGAACGCCCGCTGTTCACCCACGCCGCGTCGGTGACCTCCCGGCAGAGCGAGGAGATGCTCGACATGGCCGCCTTCCGGGCGGAGGTCAACCGCCTGTCCACGGCGGGACCGATGCCCCGCCCGGAGAGCTACGTCGCCTTCCTGCTGCGGTTCGACGGCGTCGAGTTCTGGGCCAACGGGGCGGACCGCGTCCACGAGCGGCTGCGCTTCGACCGCGACGGCGAGGGCTGGACGACCCGCCGGCTCCAGCCGTAACAGCCGTATTCCCCCCAGGCCCCGGCCCCACGGCCGGGGCCTTCGGTTTGCCGGTCGGAAGTGCTGTCGCGCCCCCCGGGGACCGACTTGACATAGTCCCCCGGCCGCCGTCGCCCGGCGGGGCGCCCCCGGAGCAGACTCGTCGAGCGGGGCCGGACGGCCCGTCGGAGAAACGCTCCGGCTCCGCCGAACCCCAGGAGACGACATGGCAGATGACGCCGCGACCGTGGCCGACGCCTACTTCACCAGCTGGCGGACCAGGGACTTCGCAGCCCTCCGCCCGCTGCTCGCCGACGAGGTCCACTACGCGGGCCCGCTCGCCGAGCACGGCAGCGCCGACGCCGTCGCCGGAGCACTGGAGGCGGTGGCCGACATCATGGTCGACCTCGTCGTCCGGAAGGTGTTCGTGAGCGGCGACGACGTCCTGACGTGGTTCGACCTGCACACCTCGGTCGCCGACCCGACACCGGTCGCCAACTGGATGCGGGTCGAGCACGGACAGATCACCAGTCTGCGCGCGGTCTACGACCCCAGAGGGTTGACCGGCGCGTGATCCCCCGGGGGCACCGAGCCCCCGCCGATCCCAGGAAAGGGACCAGGACCTGTGAACGCCGACACCACCCGCGAGAAGGCCCACCAGCCCGAGGATCTGGCCCGGCTGTGGGTCGAGCTGGCCAACGCCGGCGACGCCGACGGCCTCGCCGAACTCTACGAGCCCGACGCGGTGATGGCCTTCCCGATCGGCCGCAACCACGTCGGCCGGGAGGCCATCCGGGCGGCCTTCGCGGAGATGCTCAAGCGCTTCTCGCACTTCGAGATGGAGGAGCCGCTGCCCACGCTGGTCACCGGCGACCTCGCGCTCACCTCCTCGCACCCGGCCGACGACAGCCGCGGGCGCTACCAGGTGGCCCGGCGCCAGCCGGACGGGACCTGGCTGCGGGTCCTGCACTCCTCGGGCTACTTCGTCGAGGCCTGACGTCCTCACGCGCCGACGTCCCGACGTCCCGTCCCGACGTCCAGACGTCCCGGCGCGCCCCGACGACCGGCCCCCGAGCGGTCCGCACCCCGGCAGCCCACCCACCACGAAAGGCATCCGCGATGACCACGTACCCCGACCCCGTGCACCCCGACGTCCTGATCACCGGTGAGGCCTACACCTCCGGGCTGCTGAGCAAGGACCTCCCCACCGAGCTGACCCGGCTCCAGCTGCTGGAGAAGACGTACGACCCCGGCACGGTGGCGGTGCTCGACCGCCTGGGCATCCGGCCCGACTGGCGCTGCCTGGAGCTGGGTGCGGGCGCCGGTTCGGTCGCCTACTGGCTGGCCGGCCGGGTGCCGGGCGGCTCGGTCGTCGCCGCGGACATCGACCCCCGGTTCATCGAGCCGGACCGGGCGGCCAACCTCGACGTCCGCTGCATGGACGTCACCAGCGAGGAGTTCCCGGCGAACTCCTTCGACCTGATCCACGCCCGGGCCGTGTTCATGCACCTCCCGAACCGCGAGGAGATCCTGCGCCGCGCCCTGAACTGGCTCGCCCCCGGCGGCTGGCTGGTCATCGAGGACGTCTACTTCCTCCCCGCCGAGGACTCCCCCTACCCGCACTGGCGCGCCGCCAACGGCGCCTGGACGACGGCCCTCGCCGCCCAGGGCATCGACCTGGCCTGGGCCCGCCGGATCCCGGCCGCGCTGACCGCGGCGGGCTGCGAGTCGGTCGACGTGGCCGTCACCCCCGGCGGCCTCGGCGTGACCGGCGACCAGGACGAACTCCTGCGCATCCGCCTGGTCCAGAGCGAGGAACGCCTCGTCGGCGCCGGTCTGGTGACGTCCGAACAGCTCGACGGCGCCCGGCTGGTGCTGGAGAGCCACCCCGCGCCGGACGTGTCGACCCTCGTCTACTCCGGCTGGGGCCAGAAGCCCGCCGCCCGCTAGCCGCGATCCCCTCACCCGTCCGTCCCCTGAACCCCCCTCGGTGGTGTCCCCATGAGTACGACCCAGACCCCGAACATCGCGGCCAAGAGCGCCGCACCACCGGTGTCGAGCAGCGCGATCGCCTGGCTCGCCTTCGCCACGATGTTCGTGATCGGCACCGACACCTTCCTCGTCGCCCCGATGCTCCCGACGCTGGCCCAGAGCTTCGACGTCTCCACCGGCGTCTCCGGCTGGATGGTCAGCGCCTACGCCCTCGGCTTCGCCCTCTTCGCCCTGGTCGCCGGCCCGCTGTCGGACGGCCGTGACCGCCGCGCCGTGCTGCTGCTCGGCTTCGCCGGCTTCATCGTCGCCACCGCGCTGTGCGCCGCCGCCCAGGGCTTCTGGACGATGATCCTCTTCCGGCTGCTGGCCGGCATGTCGGCCGCGCTCGTCACCCCGCAGATCTGGGCGTCCATCCCGGTCCTCGTCCCGGGCGACGCGATCGTCAAGACCATGGGCTTCGCGGGCGCCGGCATGTCCGTCTCGCAGGTGGTCGGCGTGCCGATCGGCGGCTGGCTGGCGGCCTCGTCCTGGCACGTCCCGTTCATCGCGGTGGCCGGTCTGGCCGCGATCGCGTGGCTGGTGCTCTGGCGGGTCTTCCCGTCCGTCCCGGCCCCCGCGGCGGCGACGCGCACCGGGTTCTTCGAGACGTACGCCTCGCTGTTCCGCTCCAAGACCTTCACCTGGTACCTGGTCGCCTACCTCGCCTACCAGACCGGCGTGTTCGAGACCTTCTCCTTCATCGGCACCTGGCTGGAGAAGGACTTCGACCTCGGCATCTCGGCGATCGGCGCCGCGATGATGGCGCTCGGCACCGGCATGGCGATCACCTCGCTGTTCGGCAGCCACCTGATCAAGCGGCTCGGCCAGGAGCGCACGCTCGTCCTCGCGCTCACCGCGCTGGTCGTGATCTACGGCGCCGTCCCGTTCGCCCCCAACCTGGCGACCGCGATCGTCCTGCTCGCCCTCGGCTCGGCCGTCCTCGGCCTCAACTACCCGATCTTCATGGCGATGCTGATCTCGCAGACCAGCGCGGCCCGCGGCACGGTCTCCTCGCTGGCCACCACCGCGCTCTACGCCGGCACCACCATCGGCGGCATCGTCGGCGGCGTCCTGCTCACCCGGTTCGACGGCTTCTACGGCGTCGCCGGCTTCACGGTCCTGGCCCTGCTGGCCGCCTTCGCGATCTTCGCGGGCGCCGGCGCCTTCCGGACCCGCCCGGCGGACTCAGCCGCCTGACCCGGATCCCCGGGTCCCCGATCGAGCGGTGCGTTCGCCCCACCCCCGGGGGCGAGCGCACCGCTCACCTCCGTTTCCGAACCCCACGACTCCGAGCCAGGGGGCACGCGATGACCCGTACCACCGGACGGCAGGCCGCGCTCGCCGAGCTGTGCGACCGACTCTTCGCGTCGCTGCCGCGCAGCGACCAGCGCCGGACCGGGCGCGACTACATCCGCGGCCTGCTGGACACCGAGGGCCGCAAGTCGTTCCGGAACATGGCCGCGAGCCTCGGCGGCGACGCCAACCTCGAACAGCGGCTGCACCACTTCGCGAGCTGCTCCACCTGGGACTGGCGGCCCATGCGCCGGGCGCTGGCCCGGCACATGACGGCCACCGCCGTCCCGGACGCCTGGGTGGTGCGCCCGCTGGTGATCCCCAAGGAGGGCGACAACACCGTCGGCGTCCACCAGCGCTACGTCCCCACCCTCGGCCAGGTGCTCAACGCCCAGTACGCGGTGGGACTTTGGGCCGCCTCCCGGGGCCGGTGCTACCCGGTGGGCTGGCGGCTGCTGCTCACCCACGACTGGCTGGACGACCCCGCGCGGCGCGCCCAGGGCGGGATCCCCGACGACCGGACCGCCGAGTCGTACGTCGACGCCGCGATCGAGGCCTACCTGGACCTGGTCGCCGGGATGACCGGACCGTCCGTCCGCCGCCCCCTGGTCCTGGCCGCCGACACCGACGCCGTGCGGGCGATCCACCGCCTCCGGGCGGCCGGAGCCCCGTTCGTGGTCCGGGCCGACCCCGGACTGCCGCTGCACGCCGCCGGCCCCGCGCCGGCGCCCGTCCGGGTGCGCTCCCCGTTTCACCCCGCCGGCCCGTCCGACGACCTGCTCCTGATCGACGCGGACCAGACCTGGCTCACCAACCAGCTCGACACCGACCCCGCCGCCCTGCACGCCCTGACCACCCTCCCCACCACCGTCGACGACTCCTGCGCCCGCATCACCGACCACGTGGGCCTGCGCGACTTCACCGGCCGCACCTACGCCGGCTGGAACCGCCACACCACCCTCGTCTCCGCCGCCCACTGCCTCACCCTCCTCGCCTGAACCCCGAAGCCTGAACCCCGACGCCCCCGCCCCGGACCCGCGAATTGTGCGGAGAGTCGCCATGGCGGATTCCCGCAGCTTCGAAGCGTTGTGGAGGCGACTGCCGGTCAGCCACTCTTGATCTCGCCACCGGAATACCGGATGGGTCTGAATAACTATCAAGAAAGGGTGGGCACCATGACCGACGCCGACCTGAACGCCGCGCTCGAAGAGGTTCTCGCTTCCTTCGAGGCCGCCGACGAGAACATGAGCGAGCGCGAGTACGAGCTGGCCCGTGGGACCAAGGCCTGGTAGTAAGTCCGATTCCGGGGGGACCCGGAATTCCGACTGAATGAAGTGGCGGCCCCCGGATTCCGGGGGCCGCACTTTCCCGTGACCTGGAGTGGTGGAGTCGTGAGTTCAACCCTTTCCATGGCGGAGGCGTCTGCGGCGGGCGCTCAGCGCCCCTGGCTGGCCGAGGAGGGCCTCGCCTGGCAACCGGATCACCGGCTCATGGTGTTGTGCTCCGCGGCACACTCGACCGTGGACTGCTCGGTGGCGGCCGGACTGCCGCAGCCCGCCGAAACAGTGCGGGTACCGGCTCCGCGGCCCGGGTTCGAGGACCTCGGGGGCCTGGACATCCTGCTGCGGGAGCTGCTCGCCCGGGTGGACGCGTTCCCGGACGAGGCGGCGGTCTCCCGGCTGCGCAGCCGTCACCAGGACACCCTCGATCTTCTGACCTCTCCTGCTCAGCGCCAGGAGATCGGCCGGGTGCTGCCGTTCTCGGAGGCCGCCGCGCTCGGTACCACCCGCCGGATCAGCCGTGAGTCGCACACCAGCGCCCTGTGGATCGACGCCGCCGCCCGGCTGGTGGCCGACTGCGCCCGGCTGCTGGCCGGCACCGGCCCGCTGCTCCTCGACGTGGCGGCCCTGGACCTCTGGGACCGCCCCTCCGTACGCGTGCTCTACCGGGCCGCGCTGGTTGCCGCCGATGGTTCGGCCGGCCTTCTCGTCCGTGGCTTCCTCGGCCGGCCGTCGGCCGCCCAGGACGAGGTCGTCGGCCGCCTCCGCGGCACGTTCTTCGACAATCTGGCAGCGCGCCGGGGCGTGATCGTCCACCTCCCCGAGGCGGACGGGGAAACCCGTGGGACGGCAATTTCGGAAAACGGTGCCGAGGCGCTCGAGAGTGCGGTGCACCGTGCTCTGCAGGGCGGTCTTCCCGATCTTCTCCGGCTGGTCGGTGATTCGCTGGCCATGCAGAATTTCGAGCGCTCGCGCCTGGTGTCCGGAACGGCCCGTCGACTGCACGAAAACGGTGGGATTTCGGCCGGGGACGGGCCGGAGCTGCAGGTTCAGCTGTTCCGTCTCGAAGCCATATCCGCGGCCCAGGTCGGCGACATCCCGGAGGCGGAACTCCTGCTCGGGAAGGCGCTCGAACTGGCCCGGCGCCCCGAGGACGTCGCCCATCTGAATTATCTGCTGGCGCTCATCGCGACCAAGCGTTCCTACGACCCGGAAGCGGCCCGCACCTTCTACGGGCGGGCGCGGCGCGCGGTGGACGATCTGGCCGATCCCAGCGTCGAGGCCTTGGTGGAGCGGGCCTGGGTCGGCAACGGCCTGGCACTGGCGGCCGTGCTGGAGGCCCGCAAGGCCACCGACCCCGTCGAGCGCGAGGCCCGGTTCGCCGAGGCGTACCGGGAGGAGCTGGCCGCGTTCGCGGCGGTGCGGGGTCTGCCCGGGATGAGCGCGTTCTACCTGCGCTACAACCTGGGGTACAACCTGTCGTTCCTGCTGGAGATCACCGGCCGCTACGAGCAGGCGCAGTCCTTCCTGACCTCGGTCTCCTCGGTGCTGCTGTCCGCGGACCGGTCCGACTACCTCGCGCTGTACCAGTACGCGATAGGGCTGCTGCGGCTGCGCAACCAGGACTTCCCGGGGTCCGCGGAGTCGCTGGAACTGGCCGTCGGCCTGGCCGAGTCGCTGCGTGACCCGTTCTACCTGGAGCGCATGCTGTCGGCACTCGGCTACGTCGAGCACAAGCGCGGGCGGCACGCCGAAGCCCTGGCCGTCTTCCGCGAGGGCACCCGGCTGGCCCGCTGGCTGCGGGACGAGGACGCCTACCGGCAGCAGCTGTCCGGTCTGCTGTGGTCGGCCGTGCTGGGCACCGAGCCACTGGACGCCGAGACCCTGGCCGCGGCGGAGATCCACTTCCCGGCCGCGGTGCGCGACCTGGCGAGCGGTGACCAGGAGCGGTCGATCGCGGCGCTGCACGCGGCGGGGGCCGAGATCCTGGTGCCGTCCTCCAAGCTGCCGTCCTACGTGGCCTCGGTCGACCTCGAAGGCCGGCCCAGCTACGACCTCAACCGGTTCCTGGCCGGTGTGGCGACCACCGAACGCCCTGAGACCGAAGGAGCGATCCGATGAACCGGGTGACCTTGCTGTGCGGCAGCCGTAAGCCGGGACCGGGCATCGAACGTCCTTCCTCGGCGCGGCAGTTGCTCCTGGCGGTACAGGCCGGCCTGGGCGATGCGGACACCCCGTACGAACAGGTCGATCTGCGGGAAATGGACATTCCGCAGTTCGACGGCCGTACCTGCGCCGAGTACGGAAGCCCGGACCTCGACCGGGTGCGGAAGACGATCGACGAGTCCGACGTACTGGTCGTCTCGGCGCCCGCGTACTGGAACTCCGTCGCCGGACCGCTGGTCAACCTGTTCAACGTGCTCGGCGGCGCCAACTACGACCTCGTCCCGGACCGGGTCCTGCCGCTGGCCGGCAAGACGGTGATCCTGCTGGTCATCGGTGCGGACCACTCCTCCGCGTATCACGCGGCCGCCCAACTGCGGTCGATGCTGGCGGCCATGGGCGCGTGGGTGGCACCGCGCGAGACCGTCATCGGCAACCCCCGTCAGGTGCCGGACTTCGCCGGGGTCGTACGGGACCTGCGCGGTCTCGGAACGTACGCCGCGACCGTCGTCCCGGGGATGCCGCGATGACACAGGCCGTCGTCCCGCCCGTGCTCACGGTCGCCCAGACCGACCGGCTGGCCCAGCGGATGCTGGACCACTGCCACCGCGAGGGCGTGCTTCCGGCGGCGTCGGACGACCTCTGGGACGGCTATCACCTGCTCCGGTCCCGGCTGTACGAGACGTTCCGCGTGCCCGACACCCACCTGACCCCGCTCGCGGCGAGGATCCTCTACGCCGTTGCCGCGCTCCACCGGCCCCGGCGGATAGCCGTCCTCGGGTGCTACGCGGGGAACCTGCTGGGCTGGGTCGCCGGACCTGGTTTCGGCCCCGCGGCCGGGTACGAGGGCGTGACGGCCGTCGGGCTGGACGTCGACGCGGAAGCCGTGGGGCTTGCCGAAGAGAACCTGCGCCGGGCCGGCTACCACTCCGGCGCGCGAGCGGTGTGCGCCGACGCCTACGACGCATCGGCCCTGGCCGCCGAGGGCCCGTGGGATCTCCTGCTGCTGGACGTCGACGAACCCGGTGCCCGCAAGGCGGGCTACCACCGGGTGCTGGAGCGCTGGGCACCGTACCTCGCACCGGGAGCCGTCGTCATCGCGCACGACGTCAAGCACCCGGCGTTCGCACGTGACTTGGGCCGCTGGGCGGACGACGTCAGGGCGAACGGGGCCGTCGCCACGACCGCCCTGCCGGTGGACGAATGCGGCCTGGAGGTCTCCCGCTTCGCCGGCCCGCCGCCTTCGCCGCTGTCATGACGGGGACTCCGGAGGCCGGGATCCCGGCCGCGGACGAGCTGTCGCCGGCCGGGCAACGTGTCCTGGTGGTCGGCGCGGGGATGCTCGGCGCCGCCCTCGCCGGCCGGCTGAACCGGCTGGGCTGCGACGTGGTCTGCGCCGACCGGGACGAGCAGCGGGCCCGCGCGGTCGGCGACCGGGCCGGCGGGCGCTCGCTGGCCCTGGACCTGGCCGACCGCGCGGAGACCGCGGCGGCGGTGGCCCGGCTGCGGCCCGATCTGGTGGTCCACGCCGCCGGACGGCTCACCGCGGCCACCGCGGAGGAGACCGCCGAACTGCTCACCGGCACCGCGGCCGCCACGACCCACCTGGCCCAGGCCGCTGTTCAGGCGGAAGTGCCGCGGTTCCTGTTGCTGTCGAGCCTCGGGGTCTACGGCACACCGGTCGCGCCGGCCGGCACCGGGCCGGTCGCCGTCGGCGAAACGGCCCCGTGCCGCCCGGTCACCGCGTACGGCGCGGCGAAGGCGGCCGCCGAGGCGATCGGGCTCGGGGTGTGTGCCGGCAGCCGGACCACCGTCCGGATCGCTCGGCTCAGCGGCGTCTACGGCCCCGGTGCCAGGGCCGGCGGCGGCTGGATGGCAGCGTCGCTGCTGCGGCTGCTCGCCCTGCACCTGACCGGCCGGTCACTGCGCGTGCCGTCGTGGCTGGACAACCGCGAGTACCTGTACGTGGACGACGCGGCCCGGGCACTGGCGCTGTTCGCCGCGGCACCGGACGACGCTCCGACCGTCCTGAACATCGGCACCGGCAGCCCGCTGCCGGTGGCTCGCGTCGCGCAGGCCTTCACCGCACTCGGCGCGACCGTCGAGGTCGACCGCCCGGACGAGGACCGTCCGGCACCGGTCAAGTGGCAGCTGGACGTGTCGGCTGCCCGGCGCTTCCTGGGTTTCACCGCCGACACCCCGCTCGCCGTCGGACTGGCCTCGTGGGCGGCGCAGTTGAGACGCAGTAGTCGAGAGAGGAACGACCATGACGGATGACATCGCGGCGGTTCGGCCCCGGGAAGTGCTGGTGCTGTGCGGCAGCGTGCGCGCCGACGGGTACACCGGCGCACTGGCCCGCTACACCGCCGGCTGTGTGCGGCAGCAGGGCTTCCAGAGCACGGTGTGGGAACTCGGGCAGCGCCCGCTGCCGATCGCGGACCCGGCCTACCACCACGACCCGGCGGCCAACCCCGACCCCTCGGTGCGGGAGTTCGTGGCCGCCGCACAGCGCGCCGACGCCTTCGTCCTGGCCGGCCCGGTCTACCACAACTCGTACTCCGGAGTGCTGAAGAACGCCCTGGACTGCCTGAGCATGGCCGAGTTCGACGGCAAGCCCGTCGGCCTGCTGGCCCACGGCCCGAAGCTCACCGCGGTCCAGGCCTGCGACCACCTGCGCATCGTCGTGCGCGGCCTGTACGGCCTGTGCGTGCCGGAGCAGGCCGTCACCACCCCGGCCGACTACGAGCGCGATGCCGCCGGCACGCTGCGGCTGGCGGAGCCGGGCATGCGGGCCCGGGTGAACGGCCTGGTGGCTTCGGTGGTCAAAGCGGCCCAGCGGTGAGCAGCCTCGCGGCCGGGCCGGTGACCGTCCATCGCAGCAGGCCGGGAACGTCGCGCTCGGCTTGTGCCATGCTCGTGCTGTCCAGCGGCTCGTGGTCCGATCCGGTGGGCAAGTCGGGCCTGGCCCACCTGTACGAACACGGGTTCTTCGCCGGCGCCGGACCGTACGGCACCGCCCGGAGCATCGCCGCCGCCGCGTCCGCGCTGGGGCACGAATTCAATGCGCACACCGCAGCCGAGTACTCCGCCTTCCACATCAGCGGCCCGGACGACACACTGCCGCAGGCACTGGACCTGCTGCTGACCTGTTACACGGCTCCGCGCTGGGACCCGGCGGAGATGGCCGCGCAGTCCACGGCGATCGGCAACGAGCTGCGGATGTTCGCCGACGACCGCCAGCGCCGGCTGCGGCACCTGGTGACCGCGGCCCTGCACGGCCCCGGCCCGTTCTCGCTGCCGCCGCTCGGTGACGCCGACGAGATCGCCCGGCTCACCACCGCCGATGTCGCGGCCTTCGCCCGCGACCTGGCGGGCCCGGAGCGGTCGACGCTGCTCATCGACGCGCCGGGCCACCACCCGGCCCTCGACGAGGTCGTCACCCGGCACCTCGGCGCGCCCGACGGGGCCGCGCGTCCGGTTCCCGGCACGGCTCCCGACACGTACGGCCCGCTGGTCCACACCGCGCTCGAACTCCCCGGCCGCACCGCACTGGTGGCACTCGCCGTCCCCGGGGTCTCCTACCGGCTGAGCACACGTGAGATGTACGCGATGCGGCTGTTCCACGCCGCCATCGGGGCCATGCCCGGCAACCGGATCAGTACCCGGCTGCGCGGTGAGCTCGGCCTGGCCTACCAGGCGCGGACGGTGCTGGAGCCGCACGCGCGCACCGGCGCCCTGATCGCCGTGCTCGGCTGCGCTCCCGAGCGGGTGGCGGAGGCGGTGGACGCGCTGCGCGTCCTGCTGGAGGAGGCGTTGGAGAAGCCGTTGACCGACGGCGAACTGGCCCGTGCGGCGGCGATGAACCGGGGCGTTCACGTCCGGGACCGTGAGACGGCGCACGGCCGCTGCTCGGTGATCGGCCAGGAGATCCTGCGGCGCGGCGAGGCACAGGCGGAGGACGAGCTGTTCGAACTCTGGGGTGACATCGGTCCCGAGGAGGTCCTGCGGACCGCCCGGCGCACGCTGCTGCCGGACGCCGCCCGTTGTGTGGTGGTCGGGCCGGCCGGCTGTACGGACGGGCTGCAGGGCAGCACGGCGCTGACCGGCCCCTGGCGAACGGTCAGGTGACCGACAGTGCCCGGTGACCGAGTGACCGAGTGGCGCGAGGAGCTGTCGGCCACCGGTAACGAGGCCTACGCCCCCCTGGTGGCAACGCTGCTCGGCGGTGCCGACTGGGAGACCTCGGGCGACGGCTTCTGGTTCCACGCCCGTCCCGTCGGCCATCGACTTCCGCAGCAGGGCTGGAAGTTGCACGTCTCGGCGGAGCCCGGTGCCGCGACGGCCGTGCTGGCCGCCTGCCTGCCGGTGCTGCGCGAGCACCGGGTGGCCTTCAAGTGCGCCGAGGACCTTGCGGTGCTGCTGCACCTCGTCTCGGCCCGGTACGAGGCCTCCGGTACCGGCAAGTTCCTGACCGTCTACCCCGCGGACGCCGGGCAGTGCGCGACGCTCGGCGACCTGCTGGCCGAGGCCACCGCGGGGCTGGCCGGCCCGCCCGTGCTCTCGGACGCGTTGTGGCGGGACGGTTCGCCGGTCTACCACCGCTACGGCGCGTTCACCACCGCGGACCGGCTCACCGAGGACGGTGCTCTGGTACCCGTACTGCTCCGACCGGACGGCACCGCCGAGCCCGATGTCCGGGATCGTTTCGCGCCGCCGGGGTGGGCCCCGGCGCTGCCGGGCCGGGCGGTCGCCGCTGCCGCCGGCCGCGCACCGCTGATAGCCGACCGTTACCGGGTGCGGGCGGTCCTGCGCCGCTCCGCCCGTGGCGGTGTCTTTCTCGGCCACGACACCGAGACCGGCCACGAGGTGGTGATCAAGCACGTACGCGCGCACATCGGTGCCACCCCCGACGGCGCGGATGCGCGGGACGTGCTGCGGCACGAGGCGGCGGCGCTCGGCGCCCTGGCCGGTACGGGCGTTGTCCCCGCGGTGCTCGCCCTGGTCGAGACCGGGACGTCCGCGTTCCTGGTGCAGGAGCGGCTGGCCGGCGTGACCCTCGCCGACTGCGTGGACACCACCTGGCGCCCCGGCGAGTCGGTCGGCCCCCGGGTTCGGCAGGTGGCCGGCTCGCTGGCGGAGGCGGTGGCCGCCGTGCACGCGGCGGGCTGGGTGCTGTGCGATCTGTCCCCCGGGAACGTCATCGTCGGCCCGGACGGCCGCTGCCGGCTGATCGACCTCGAACTGGCGGCCCGGCCGGGCGACCGCGTCGTCCGTGACCACACCGCCGGCTATGCGGCCCCCGAGCAGTACCTCGCCCCGCTGTTCGGTACCGCACCGGGGCCGGCCGCCGATGCGCACGCGCTGGGAGGCCTGTGGTTCCTGCTGGCCGCCGGACGCGACCCGTTGGTCCCGCCCGGCAGCCGGAGCACCGCGGACCTGCTCGGCGCGGAACTGGCGGCGTCGGACGACCGGTACGGCTTCGCCGCGGCGGTCGCTCCGCTGGTGCGGGACCTGTTGAGCGAGGACCCGGCCCGTCGGCCGACCGCCCGGGCGGCAGCCGCTCGACTGGCCGCTGCCGCCTCCGTCCGGCACCCGCACGACCGTGCCCGCACCCCGGAGCCGAAGCGCGCGACGAGGGAGGTCGTGTTCGCCGACGGCATCGACGAACTGACCAGGCTCGTGCTGTGGTTCGGCGACCGGCGGCTCAAGCTCCGGCCGGCGTGGCGTCGTCGCCGCGACGGCCTCGGCACGGACTTCGGCGCCGCGGGTCCGCTGCTCGTGCTGGCGCGCGCCGCCCGGGCGCAGGCCGGCTCCGATCAGGAGGAACTCCGCGAGGCGGTGCGGTTGCTGGCCGGAGAGCTCGAGCGGTCGCCGTCGCCGGACTCGCTGCGTCCCGGCCCGCGGCCGGGGCTGGCGTCAGGGGAGTCGGGCCGGTTGTGGGCGTTGTGGGAGGCGGCCGAGGCACTCGGTGACGAAGAGTTGAAGGCCAGGACGGCACGCGGTGCGGCGGACCTCGCCGCCGCGGCTTGGCCACTGGTCACCGAGGCCGATTCGGCGTTGCGGTGCAGCCTGGGCCACGGCATCGCCGGGCTCGGGACGCTCCAGCTGCGCCTGCACCTGGCCACCGGTGAGCCCGGTCCGGCGGAGGCCGCGGTGGCCTGCGCGGAGGCCCTGGTGGCCGTTCTGGACTCGGCCGCGGTACCGATGGCCGCGGGCCTCTCGTCGGGCAGGGCCGGGGTCGCCTGGTTCCTGCTGGCCGTGGGCCGCTTCCTGGGCCACGCTCCGGCGGCGCGCTGGGCGGAACGGTTGGTGGCGGAGATCCGCGACCGGGTCGCCGGCCACGCCGTCGGCGGTGTCGGGCAGTTGGCGCACCACGACGGTCTGGCCGGGGAAGGCCGCCTGTTGGTGGCCGCCGCACAGTGCGGGCTGGACACGCGCGCCACGGTGCGGCAGCTCGCCCGTGTGCTGCCGCGCTGGCACAGCCCGGCCCGGACGGGCCTGGCCCGCGGGCTCAGCGGCTGGGCGGAGTTCCTGCTGGACGCCGCGGAGCTCGACGGCACCGCGCTGGTCGACCCGCCCGCCGTCGACACGGTGTTCGAGGCCATCGCGGCGCGGGCCAACCGGCGGCACGGGCGGTTCCTGCTGCCGGACGACTCCGGCCGTCACGTCAACCACTCGCTGGCCGACGGTTCGGCCGGGCCGCTGTGGGCGGGACTGCGGCTCAGGAACGGCGGTCCCGGCCTGTGGGACCCGCGGCCGGTGCCGGTTCGGCCGGTGGGTAGCCCGCCGGGTCGCGGGCGTAGGTGAACAGGGAACCGAGCCGTGCCTCGACGAAGAGGCCCTGTCCCCAATCGCCGACCCGGGCGCCCCTGGCGGCGAACTGGGCGTCCTCGACCTCGCCGAACCCCGGGTCGGCGGGGGTGACCAGTGCGCCCGTGCCGTGCGCGATCAGCGCGAACCCGTCGTCGTCGGCCAGGCTGAGGCTCAGGCCGGGGCGGGCGGCGAGGTTGCGGGCGCGCAACGTTCCGGCGGTCGTGGGGATGTACAGGCGGCCCCGGACGAACAACGCCCCCACCGGCGCGCAGCGCGGCTCCCCGGCGGCCGTCACCGTCGCCAGGACGACCCGGAAGACTCCGTCGCAGGCACGGACCAACTGCGCGGCCGACAGGGACTGTTCGGGCAGGCCGAAGGAGGCGCGCAGCCCGGGTGAGGCCCGGCGGGCGCTGTCGTCGATGAGGTCCTGGAGCCGGGCGAGGTCTTCGGCGGTTTCGTACACCCCCCTAGTTATAGCCACCCCCGGAAAGGAAGCCAGCATGACCACCGATCTCCGGTCCGTTCCGGCGGACCGCGTCCTCGACCTGGGGTTGGGCGACCCGGCACATCCGATGCCGCCCGTGGTGTCGGACGTCCTGCGCAAGCTGGCGGACCGCCCGTCCCTCGGCTACGCGCCTCCGGGCGGTCTGCCCGTGCTGCGCCGGGAGTTGGCGGAGAAGCTCGTCCGGGTCAATCACCTCGACGCCGACGGGCGGGGGGTGGTGGTGACCAACGGCGCCAGCCAGGCGATCGCCGCGACGCTGGCCGCCGTCTGCGCGCCGGGAAGCACCGTGCTCCTCCCGGAGCCGGGCTATCCGGCCTACCGCGCGGTGTGCCGCTCGCTCGGCCTGCGGACCGTGGGGTACCGGGTGGACGAAGCGGGGCCCGACTGGGACGTCCTGGAAAGGGCCGCGTCGGGGGCCGCCGTTCTGGTGTGGAACTTCCCCGCCAACCCGACCGGGATGGTGGCCGACCCCGCCTGGTACCCGCGGCTGTACGCACTGCTGGAGGCACACCGGCAGCTCACGGTGGTGAGCGACGAAGTGTACGAGGAGCTGTGCTTCGACGCGGCCCACCGGTCGCCGGCCGCCGGAGCCGGAGCGTCGGCCGACCGTTTCGTGTCCGTCTTCAGCTTCTCCAAGGGCCATGCCATGACCGGCTTCAGGGTCGGATACGCGCACGCCCACGCCGACCTCGCCGCGCGGATCGCCCGGACCCACTACGCCTTGAGCATGTCCGTTTCCACCGTCTCCCAGCTCTGCGCGCTGGCCGTGCTGCGGGCCGGCGACGAGCACCCGGCCGGTCACCGCGCCGCGCTGCTGGCGGGCCGGGACCGGTTGGTCACCGGGCTGCGCGCGGCCGGGCTGCGCGTGGAAACCCCGCAGGCCGGATGTTTCGTCTGGCCGGACGTCTCGGCCTCCGGTCTGGACGCCGAGACCTGGTGCCGGACCCTGGCGCTCCGGCTGCGGGTGCTCGCTTCGCCGGGCACCGAGTTCGGTGCGCAGAGCGGGAGCCGAGCCCGGCTGAGCTTTGCCGTTCCTGCGGAGGACCTGGCGGAGGCGGTGCGCCGGATCGGGAGCTGGGCGGCCGCGGGCTGGTCCGCCGACCACGCTCCCGCCGACCACGCTCCCGCTGCCCAGGGGGGTGTCCGGTGACGCGCCCCGTGGACCTCACCTCACCCGAACCGGCGGGCTGGCGACGGAGGTTCGCCGGTGGCCGGCCGCACCTGCCCCGCTACGCGGCACTCGCGCCGGACCGCTGCGTGCTGTTGACCGCGGAGTCCGGTAAACCCGAGGTCATGGCCTGGGACCAGGGCAGCGGATCACGTCGCCAGGTGACCGACCAGCCCGGTGGGACGGGGAGGTACGCGATCGACCCGACCGGCCGATGGGTGTGGTGGTTCGCCGATCCGCAGCGCATCGGCCGTGGCCGGTGGTGGCGCGAACCCTTCGAGGGCGGCGCCGCCGAGCGGATCGGCCCGGACGGGCGCCCCGCCGGACTCGCCCTGGGCGGTGGCCGGTTCGCGGTCGGCAGTTTCGGCGACGGCAGGACCAGGATCCTGACCGGTGGCGAGTCCGGTGCCGACGTCGGTCGGGGCACGGAGCTCGACTTCGCCGGAGACCGCCAGGTCGAGCAACTGTCGGCGGACGGCGCGATGCTGTCGGTCACGGATGTCGGGGCGGGCGGCCCGCTGCGACCGGATCTGCGGGTGCTGGACCCGGTGAGCGGCGAGGTGCTGGCCGACTGGCCGTTGGGGGAGCAAGGGGTCGCCCGGCCGTTGGGCTTCTCGCCCCACCCGGGGGACGAGCGCCTGTTGGTGCTCTCGGAGGAGCGGGACGGGCACCGGCTGCTGCTGTGGGACTGCCGGGCGGGGACTGTGCTGGAGGTGCAGCACGGGCTGACCGGCGAACTGCGCGCACAGTGGACCCTGGACGGATCGGGCCTGGTGGTCTGCCGTTCCTGGCAAGGGCGTGACGAGTTGTACGAGCTCCCGCTCGACGGCGCCCCACGGCGGATCCCCCACGACCCCGGTGAGATCCGTGCCGCCACCGCCCGCCCGGACGGTGTCGACTACCTCTGGTCGTCCTCGGAGCGCTCTCCGCGGGTCCGCTCCACTCGACACGGCACGTTGTACGGCGGCGATCTGCCGGACGGGGCCCCGGCACGGGACATCTGGGCGGACGGTCCGGGCGGACCGGTGCACGCCCTGCTCTCCGCTCCGCCGGTCGACCACGACGGCCCGGTACCGCCCACCCTGTTCCTGCTGCACGGTGGCCCCGCCACGTACGACGCCGACGCCTACGACCCGTACGTCTCCGCCTGGGTGGACCACGGGTACCAGGTGGTGCGGACCAACTACCGGGGCTCCACCGGCTACGGGCGGGCGTGGCGCGAGGCGGCCGGCGGCGACGTCGGGCACACCGAACTCGCCGATCTCATGGCGGTCCGCGCGCACCTGGCCGCGAACGGGTCGATCGACGACACCCGGGTGATCGTGGGAGGAAGCTCCTGGGGTGGCTATCTCGCCCTGCTCGCGCTGGGGGTCCACCCGGACCGGTGGCGGGCCGGTTTCGCGATCGCCCCGGTCGCGGACTTCGCCGCCGCGTACGAGGACGAGACCGAGCGGCTGCGCGCGCTGGACCGGGCCCTCTTCGGCGGTACTCCGAGCGACGTGCCGGAGCGCTATCACCGGGCTTCGCCGATCACCTGGGCGGCGGCCGTCCGGGCCCCCGTCCTCCTGATGGCCGGTGCCCGCGACCCGCGCTGCCCGCCGGCCCAGATCGAGGCGTACGCCCGTGCGGTGGAACAGGGCGGCGGTCGGGTCGAGCTGCACCGCTACGACGGTGGACACGAGGAGCGGAGACTTGCGGACTTGTTGGACCGAATCTCGATTCAGATCGAATTCTCATTTCGATACTGCGCACCGGGTTTTCGAAACTGCGCACGGGGTCGATGAATCGTAAGCCACATTGCGCCTATTGTCCGGTATGCCCAGGAGTAGTCGGAAATTCGACTGGTATGCTTGCCGCCGAATTCTTCCGGGTCGTTTGTACTGGCCTTTCGCTTCTGACTGGGGGGGTATCCATGGAAGGGATCTCCGGGATATCGAGTCGACGGGTGTACGAAACCCTCAGGACCGAGGGTGCTATCGGCCGAGACGAGCTGCAGTCCGCTCTGGCGGTGTCATCGAAGAGTCTGGGATTGGCTCTTGACGAACTGTCAGATCTGCGCATGGTGAAGGAATCATCGCCGGGGGACGGCATCGTGGCGTTGCCCGCCAGCGCCGCCCTGAGACAACTGCTCGTCGAGCAGCGCGAACAACTGAAGGATTATTCACGGCAGTTGTTGCACCGGGTCGACGCGGTCGAGCGACTGCTGGCCGACTACACGTTCCTGCCGGCCGGCGAGCAGGCCGAGCTGCGGATGACCGTCATCACCGAACGCGCCGAGATCGGGCGGTTCTTCGACGACCTGGCCGAGCTGACGACCTCCACCGTCGAGTCGATGCACCCCGGCCCGTTGCCGGACGCCGAGCAGTTGGCCGCGTCGCTGGACCGGGACCGCCGGTTGCTGGACCGCGGCGTGACCCTCCGCTCGCTCTACCCGGCCAGCTTCTTCGCGGCGACCCGGCTGCGCCGCTACTTCCAGAGCGCGGTCGAGATCGGCACCGAGTTGCGCCTGTGCGCTCACGTGCCGACCGATCTCCTCATCGTCGACCGGGAGCTCGTTCTGCTCCCGCTCGACCCGGCCAACCCGGGAAGCGGTATCTGCGTCCTGCGCGGCGGACCGCTGGTGCAGGCCGGCCTCGCGTTCTTCGAGCACTGTTGGCACCAGGCGCACCTCCTCGACGCGGAACACCAGGGGCCGGTCGTGAATGGCCCCGGCGAACAGCAGACGGCACTGCTGAGGCTGCTGGCGGACGGGGTCAAGGACGATCGGATCGCCCGGGTCTTGGGCATATCCCCGCGAACGCTCAGCCGGTTGATTTCCGAACTGCTGGTCGACCTGCAGGCGAAGAGCCGTTTCGAGGCCGGGGTAAAGGCGGTCCAACTCGGCTGGCTCGCCCCCTAGGAATCGGCACGCGATCTCGCCGACAATTCACCTCGGGCCCTGCCCGATGTGACGATTCGTCAATCCGCCATTCCCCGGACCGCTCGCCCGCGGACTCACCCGCCCGGGGGTGCGGGTGCCTGCCATGGCATCCACTCGCACCCCTGGAAGGCTGGAACGCCGTCCGAGGCCTCCCTCAGTATGGGGGAGGGGGAAGCAGATAATTCAGACGTCCGTTCTCCCGGTCCAGAGAACTCCGAGCCGTAGGACGGTCATGCACACGCGATCCATCTCTGTCTTGCTCTGTCTCGCCGCCGCCGTCGCGGTCCTGCTGGTGTTCGCCGGTCACTTCGGCAACGAAGCCGCCACGCCGTCCGGGTCCGTCGCGATCTGGTGGCCCAACAGCGTCGCGGTCGAAACGGTCGGCTGATTCGGATGAGTCTGCGGGACGGTTTCGCACCGCTGGGAATCCGCGCTTTCCGGACCTTCTGGACCGGCCAGCTGGTGTCTTCCGTCGGTGACGGCATGGTCCCGGTGGTCACGGCGTTCACCGTCCTGGGGGCCGGTGGCGGTGCGACCGGTCTCGGCGCCGTCCTGGCCGTCGGGATGATCTGCCGAGTGCTGGCGGCGCTGATCGGCGGCGTCCTGGCGGACCGGACCTCGCGCCGCCACCAGATGGCCGGGGCCGATGCCGTGCGCTGCGCCGTGCAGTTGGGCCTGGGGCTGCTGATCACCACCGGGCACGACTCGGCTGCGGTGCTGGCGGTCGGGAACGGCCTGTACGGCATCGCGGCGGGCTTCTACGGCCCGGCCTCCGCCGGGCTGGTGCCGGCGTTGGTGGAGCGGCCCATGCTCCAACAGGCCGCGGCCCTGCAGTCGTTGACCCGTAGCAGTGCCATGATCGCGGGCCCGGCCGTCGCCGGACTCCTCATCCCGTTCACCGCCCCGCAGGTGGTGTACTTCATCGACGCGGCGTCCTTCGCGGTCAACGTCACCATGCTGCTGAGGCTGACCGGGATCGCGGTCCGGGCGAGAACGGGACGCACCTTCATCGCCGACCTGGTCAGGGGCTGGCACGAGGTGTCCGCCCGCCGGTGGCTGCTGCTGAACCTCCTGGCCCACGCCGCCTGGAACTTCGGCATGGCGACGTTCTTCGTCCTCGGCCCGGTCCTCGCCCAGCGGCACCTCGGCGGTTCCGCCGCCTGGGGGCTGGTGGCGGCCGGCATGTCGGCCGGATCACTGGCGGCGAGCACGCTGGCCATGCGCTGGCAGCCGAGCCGCCCCCTGGTCGCGGGCAACCTGGCCCTCACCCTGGCGGCCCTGCCACTCCTCGCGCTGCTCGGCGGCCTGCCGGCACCGGTGGTCGCGCTCGCCGCCGCCGCCTCCAACGGCGGGGTCGTCCTGCTCAACGCGCTCTGGGACGCGACCCTCCAGCGCGTCATACCCGAGGACGTGCTCTCCCGGGTCTCCTCGTACGACACGCTGTTCAGCCTGGTCTCGATGCCACTCGGCTACGCGCTGGTGGGCCCCGTCGCCCAGCACATGGGCGACTCCGGCACCCTGCTGACGGCCATCTCCTTCGCGGTGCTGCCCTGCTCGCTCATCTGCCTGCTGCCGACCGTGCGCGGCGTCGGCCGGGCGGAGCCGGAAACCCCTCTCGCGGACGAGGCGGCGCAGCCGGCCGCCGCACCGAAGGGCTGACCTCCGCACGAGCCCTCCCGCGGACGCTTCCGCGGGA
>NZ_JBFBDY010000043.1:0-27034 GCF_040683475.1 Kitasatospora sp. NPDC093558
GGCCGAACGAGGTCGCGAAGCTGGGCCCGCAGCAGGCCACCGAGCCGGGGCGGCGACGTTCGCGGCGCGCGCTGCTGGTGCCCGTCATCGTCCCGGTCATCATCTCGATGGGCACGGCGACCGTCCTGCTCATCGACCGCGGCCCCGGCAGCGCCGACGCCCACACGCCGCCCGGTGGCCAGCCGGTCGTCACGACGGCCCCGGTGACGCCGGGCGTGACCGGCACGTCGGGCGCGGACACCTCGGTGCCGTCGTCCGCGCCGGCCACGACGGCCGCCGCGACCCCGTCCCCGACCGACACCCAGGGTGCCACGGCAGGTCCCAACCAGCCGCCGAACCAAGGCAATCAGCCGCAGCCCCCCGCCCCGGCGAACGGCGCCGGCGGCGCCGGTGCGGGCGGAAACGGAGCCGGTGGCGCCGCGGGCGGCAACGGCGCGGCGTCGGGCGGCGGCAGGGGTGCCGGTGGCGCGGTCGGCGGTGGCGCGGCGGGTGGTGGCGCCGCGGCCGGTGGTGCGTCCGGCGGGCAGTCGAACCCGTCCGGTGGTGGGGGCGCCGGTGGTGGCGGAGCCGGCGGTACGGGCAACCAGCCCGCCAACAACGGTAATTCGCAGCCCCAGCCCGGTGGCGCGGTGGGCGGCGCGGCGGCGGGTGGCGGCTCTCCGTCCGGTGGCGGTTCGCCCTCGGGCGGCGGTTCGGCCTCGACGCCGACGCAGTCCAGGCCGGCCGGGTGCGGCGGCGCCGACTGGGTGAACATCGTCAACGTGCAGTACGGCCTCCCGCTCGGGCTGCAGAACGACAACCTGTCGGCCGGCAACCTGGCGGTCCTGGGCGGTGCTTCGCAGTACGGCTGGATCGGCACGCTCGGCGCGGGCAACTACACCACCTACAACGCCTGCAACAAGGGTGGCCCGGTGCTCGTCCAGAACATGGACGGAATGGGCCCGAACACGACCGCCACCGTCGGGCTGAACCCCGGATGGAGCCCTCTGACCGCGTGGGTCGTCCGGTCGGCGGGCGCCGCGGGTACGTACACGCTCGCGGAGAACGGCGGCGCGCGGTGCCTGACCGCCAACGGGTCGGGCAGCCCCGTCACCATGACGAACTGCACCGACGGCCTCGCGGCGCAGCAGTGGCGGCTCACGAGTGGCTGACGTCGCCGGGGCCGGGGAGCAGCGGGACGGCTGCAGCGAAGACGAACTGCCGCTGCCCGTCGGCGGAATGACGATCAGTGTGCGAACGCGCAGGGACGTCGTGGTCGTCGACCCGGAGCGCTTCCTGGCCGCGGCCCGGGCCGCGTTCCGAGAGGTGTACCCGGGCACGAGCGAGGAGGACGCCCACCGTGACGTCCGGGACGTGGTGGACGCGGCCGCCGTCCTGCTGGAGCGCGACGGCGTTCTCGCGCCCGGCCTGCGGGACGCCGGTGCAAGCGCGTGCGGGCCGTTCCCCGGCCTGCGCGTCCTCGACCGCCCCGACGGCCTCTCCCCAGCGGGCGAACTCCAGCAGATCGTCCTCGACGACCCGGAGCCCTTGCAGGACATCATGCTCTTCCAACTCGGCCAGGGCCGCGATCTGTTCGCGCTCCCGCCGACCGAATCAACCGGACCGACCGGACCGACCGAACCAACCGGATCAACCGAGTCAACCGAGCCGACCGAATGACCGGACGGGCGTGGCCCGCGCCGCTACACCCGCCCGGGCAGTGGAACCTCCGGGCACCTCGGCGGGCTCATTGGTGCGGACCAGCGGACGAAATCCCCGCTGATCCCCAACTCCGCGACTGCGCACCGGAGTCGGGCGAACACGCAGGTCCCGGCCGCTAGCAGACGCCTCGACCGCGAACAAGCGCGGCCGGTGGCGGGACCTCGCCAAGCGGATGTCAAGGTTCCGTATCGGAAGTTTTACAGACATGTAAAACTCGCCCGGCGGCCCGTCATGTCCGGGCCGCAGGGGGGTCGGTGCGGCATCGGTGCAGGCCGGTGGGCATCGTTCGGGTGGCAACTCACTGCAAGGGTGGGCGAAATGAGCGGCTTTGCCCGCGTCGTCGAGCGTTCATCGGGCTGGCGGGACCTGGCCACTTGGTGAGGCAGACCTGTCAAAAAGCTTGTCGGGTTGTCATGCTTTTCGCCAGCCCCCACCGGTAGCCCCCACCCCCACCCCTCGGTGGTCTGCCGCTCGATTCGCAACGGGGCCCAGTACGTCAGTGCCCGTCCCGCCCCACAGGTGCCGACCCCGGCCCCCGGGACGCGGTGCGACCGCGCAACGACGCGGTTTCCCGGAAGGACTCGTACGTGAAGCGAAAGCTCGCAGCCGTCGCCGTGCTCTCGGCCACGGCCCTGCTGACCGGCGTGATCCAGGTGAGCACCACGGCCGCGCAGGCCGTCCAGGCCCCCGCGCTGCAGGCGCAGGCCGCCCACCAGCACGCCGCCGTGCTCGCGGTGGCGAACGGCGAGGCCGAGCCGCTGGCCAAGCAGCTCGCCCTCGGCGACCAGGAGAAGCTGGTCGCCAAGGACGCGGTGATCGACGCCGACGGCACCCGCCACCTCCGCTTCGAGCGGACCTACGCCGGCCTGCCCGTCATCGGCGGCGACCTGGTGGTCCACCAGGCCAAGGACGGCGCGGTCAAGTCCGTGAACAAGGCGGTCGCGGCGCAGGTGAGCCTGCCGAGCCTCACTCCGCGGATCCCGGCCGACAAGGCCGCCGACAACGCGGCCGGCGCGGTGCGCGCGACCGTGGGCGTCACGCTGGACGAGGACGAGTCCCCGATGGCCGACGTGCACCAGGCCGGTGCCGCCGAACTGGTCGTCTGGGCGACCGACGGCAACCCGCGCCTGGCCTACCGGGTCCAGGTCGAGGGCACCCGCGCCGACGGCACCCCGAGCCGCCAGGTCCTCGTCACCGACGCGGCCACCGGCGCGGTGCTGTCGACCCACGAGAAGATCGAGACCGCGGCCGGCACCGGCAACGGCGTCTTCGTCGGCAACGTCCAGCTCAACACCACCCAGAGCGGGTCCTCGTACTCGCTCAAGGACGCCTCGCGCGGCGGCCAGTCCACCAGCGACATGAACAACGGCACCGCCGGCAACGGCTCGCTGTTCGCCAACACCAGCAACAACTTCGGCGACGGCACCGTGGGCAACCGCGAATCCGCCGCCGTGGACGCCCAGTTCGGCGCCGCGACCACGTGGGACTTCTACAAGTCCACCTTCAACCGCAACGGCATCCGCAACGACGGTGTCGGCGCCGCGAGCCGCGTCCACTACGGCTCGAACTACGTCAACGCGTTCTGGAGCGACGACTGCTTCTGCATGACGTACGGCGACGGCCAGGGCGACACCCACCCGCTCACCGAGATCGACGTGGCCGGCCACGAGATGACGCACGGCGTCACCGCCGCGACCGCCGCGCTCAACTACTCCGGTGAGTCCGGCGGCCTCAACGAGGCCACCTCCGACATCATGGGCACGATGGTCGAGTTCTACGCCAACCTGCCCTCGAACCCGCCGAACTACTGGATCGGCGAGCTCATCAACCTGCGCGGGGACGGCAGCCCGCTGCGCTACATGGACCAGCCGAGCAAGGACGGCCGCTCGGCCGACTACTGGTCCGCCGACGTCGGCAACCTCGACGTGCACTTCTCGTCGGGTGTGGCGAACCACTTCTTCTACCTGCTGTCCGAGGGCAGCGGCGCGAAGACGATCAACGGGTTCAGCTACAACAGCCCGACGTACGACGGCTCGACGCTCTCGGGCATCGGGCGCGACAAGGCGGCCCAGATCTGGTACCGCGCGCTGACCACCTACTTCACCTCCACCACCGACTACGCGGGCGCCCGTGCGGGCACCCTCAGCGCGGCGACCGACCTGTACGGCGCGGGCAGCGCCGAGTACAACGCGGTCGCGGCGGCGTGGACCGCAGTGAACGTCAACTGATGTCACGTCAGATCGACTGCGGCCGCGGTGCGGTGACAGTAGTGCGGTGACGCAGGCGTAGCGAAACAGGCGCAGTGGCGCAAAGGCACTGGCGTCAAGGCAGTGGCGCAGGAGGGGACGCGGTGTTCCCGGCGGGGGCGGCGGTGGGATGACCACCGGCGCCCCCGCTGCTCGTTCACGCGGTGGGTGACGCGGCCTTCGCGGGAGCGGGCGCCGGCGGCGTCGAGTGCCGGCGGCGGAAGCGGTGCTCGGTCGCGGTGCAGGCGGTGAGGACGAGTGCGGTCGCCGCTGCCGTCGCCGTGACGGCGAATGGCGCGCCCGGGGTGAAGTGGTCGGCCGCCCAGCCGCTGAGGAAGGTGCCCGCCGACTGGGCCAGGATGAGCGCGCTGACCAGTGCCGCCATCGCCTCGCCGAGACGGGCGGCCGGCACCGTGCGCTCGACCAGGCCGAACATCGTGATCATCTGCGGCGCGACGGCGACCCCGAGGAACCCGACGGCCGCGGTGAGGGCCGTCAGGCTCCCGTCCGCGAACAGCAGGACGCACGAGGAGGTGAACAGCAGGGCCGTGCCCGCCCGCAGGCGCGGCGGCAGGCCCCAGTGGGCGGGCAGTGAGGCGGTGGCGATGCCGGCGAACGCACTCGTGCAGCCCAGGAAGCCGTACAGCAGCCCGGCGGCGCCCGGGCGGCCCAGGGCCTCGGTGGTGGCGGTGATGCCGACCTGGACCGAGCCGAAGCACGCGCCCAGCAGGGCCATCCCGGCCATGAGGAGGACGTAGGGCGTGGTGAACAGGCGCTCGGCGGAACGGGATTGGGGGTGGACCGGGGCCGGTATGCCGGGCGCGGCGGTCGGGTGCAGGGCGAACAGGGTGGCGCAGACGCCGGACAGGACGGCCGCGGTGAGCATTCCGGCGGACGGGGAGACGGCGGTGGCGAGCACACCGACGAGGGCGGGGCCGGCGGTGAAGCTCACCTCGTCGACGATCCCGTCCAGCGACAGCATGGCCGAGGTCAACTCCGGCCGGCCGGCGGACAGTCGCACCCAGCGGCTGCGCGACAGCGGGCCGACCAGTGGGACCGACAGGCCGGTCAGCGCGGCGGGCGCGATCTGCCAGCCGAGCGCGAGCCCGCGCTCGGAGGCGGCGACCAGGGCGACCAGGGCCGCGGCGTTGACCAGGGCGGCGGCCAGCCCGACGGTGCGCTGCCCGCGCCGGTCCGCGAGCCGTCCGACGATCGGACCGCCGATCGCCTGACCGCCCGCCAGGGCCCCGGCCACCAGCGAACCGGACCACACGCTGCCGGTGTTCCGGCTGACCAGCAGCAGGGTGCCGATCGGGCTCATCGCGTTCGGCAGCCGGCCGAGCAGGGACCACAGCAGCACCCGGCCCCCGGTCAGCTGCGTCGCCATGCGGAAGTTCACGGCCACGGACACGGAGCAGGCCTCCTCAGTGGAGCCGGTCCGGGCGCCCGCCTCCCGCCTCCGGCCCGACCAGGTGACAGCGACCCGCGGGTGAGCCTAGACCGTAGAGGTGGCGGCGGCCTGCCGGTAATCGTCCGATCACCCGGCGGAGTCGAGGGGCGGGGGGAGGGCGCTTGGAGGAGTGACCAAGGCGGTGGGGGGACGGCGGACGGCGAACCCGACCGCCCGTCAACTGCCCGCGAGGTCCTTCCGGATCTGGTCGAGGACCAGCCCGGCCCCCGTGTACCCGATGCCGAGCATCCACAGCCCGTCGTCCACCTGGAACACCCGGCCGTTGCGTACCGCGTCGAGGTCCTTCCACAGTGCGCCGCCGAGGATATTCGGCTGATCGGACTTCGCCGCGTCCCCGTACACCGAGTAGAAGATGACGTCGGCCGCGGCCTGGTCCACCTGCTCGGGGCTGATCTCCAGCGAGAACCCGGGCTTGTCCTGGTTGGCGGGCCGGCCGACCCCTAGGTCCTTGAACAGCGAGCCGACGAACGTGTCGTTCAGGTAGAGCCTGGTCGGCGCGCCGGCGAGGAAGCGCGCCATCTCGACCCTGGTGGAAGCGGCCTTGGCGGGTCCGCCGAGCGCGGTGACGAGCTCCCGCACCTTCGCCAGGTACGCCGCCTCGGCCGCTGCCGCCTCCGACTGCCGTCCCAGCGCCTCGGCGTGCAGCCGGACGTTCTCCTTCCAGGCCGGCCCGGTGGTCTTGGACAGCACCGTCGGCGCGATCTTGGACAGCTGCTCGTACCGCTTGTCGTCGCGCACCTGGTTGCTCAGGATGAGGTCCGGCCGCAGTGCGGCGATCGCCTCGAGGTTGGGCTGGCCGATGGCGCCGACGGCCTTCGTCCCCGCGAGCCGGTCGGCGGGGAGGTAGGCGGGGAAGCCCGCGCCCTCGGTGACGGTGGTCGCGCCGACCGGGGCGATCCCGAGGGTGACGGCCGAGTCGAGTGCGTCCGTGTCCAGCACGACCACGCGGGATGCCCTGGCCGGCACGGTGCTCTCGCCGCGCGCGTGCCGAACCGTCCGAGTACCGGCCGAACTCGGCGACGGTGAGGGAGCGTTGGACCCGCAGGCGGCGAGGGCGAGGCCCGGGGCGAGTCCGGCGGCGAGACCGAGGGCGGCACGGCGGGTCGGGTGTCCGGGCATGGGCGGTTCCTCCGGCGGCGGGCCAACGGGCGGACAGGGCGCGGGAATTCCTGCCCCTCCCGCATACGCGCTACGCCTCGGAGTCGCCGCCTGTGCTGTCGCCTTCGGTGCCGGCCGGGCTTCCGTCCTCGTCCTCGCCCTTGTCCTCGCTCTCGTCCTCGCCGCCGTTCTCCCGCCGGTGGCGCAGCAGTTCGTCGTACTCGGCGTTCACGCGGCGGTCCATCGCGATCGCGAACTGGGCGTCCACGACCGTCCGGGCCAGTGGCCGGACCCGCAGGATGCGTTCGGTGAGCCGGGCGGCCTCGCCGGGCGGCAGCGGGGAGTCGGCGGACAGCGCGCCGAGGATGTGATCGGTGACGACGTCGATGAAGATCTCGGCGACGGCGTCGACGTGCGCCTGGGTGCGCCGGCTGGCGTCCAGGACGGCCGACAGCGGCACGCCCTCCGCGACCAGCGCGGTCGTGGCGTCCATCAGGCGGCGGCTGATGTGGGTGATGCCGTCGTCGGTGACGGTGATGTAGCCCTGGGCGAGGGATTCGGCGGTGTTCTCGTCGGTGAGCTGGTCGCCGAAGGTGTCCTTGAGCTCGTCCCAGGTCAGGCGCACCGGGGTCTCGTCCGACCAGGGCGCGATGATGGCCGCCTCCAGGCCGATCAGCCCGGCGACGTCCCGCCCGCTCTCGCCGGCGCCGATGAGTTCGGTGATGCCGCCGAGGGTGTGCCCGCGTTCGAGCAGTTCGCCGATCATGCGCAGGCGCGCGAGGTGCTCCTCGCCGTACCAGGCGATCCGGCCCTCCTTGCGCGGCGGCTGGAGCAGCTTGCGCTCGCGGTAGAAGCGCAGTGTGCGGGTGGTGATGCCGGCCGCTTCGGCCAGTTCCTCCACCCGGTACTCGCGTTTTCTGTCGTCCGCAGCAGCTCTGGCCTTGTCCACGGCGATCAGCATAGGACCGTCCGCCGGGGATGCCGCCGGAACCGGGGCGGTCGCCCTTCTTCCCACCGCCGTCGGCAGGGGCTACCCTGCCAATCGTGCCAGTGATTGCTGGCATGGTTGGCAGGGATTCCGGGCAGAACGTCCGGGAGAGTTCCTCTTGGCGGAGAGCACGCGACCGCCCCCCCACCCTCAGGAGGACGCCGCATGGCATCCAGCACCAAGCGCCCCCGACCCGGCGCGTCCGCCACCCCGGAGGCGTCCGAGGCTCCCGGCGCCGTAGACGGGGCTGACGCGTCCGGCGCGTCCGACGCGTCCGAGGTCGCCGAGCCGGAAGCGGCCGAGCCGGAAGCAGCCGAGGAGGTCGGCGTGCCCGTCCCGCACGTCCGGGTCGCGGTCGTCGGCGCCGGCTTCGGCGGCCTGGGTACCGCCGTCCGGCTGCGCCGGGCCGGGATCACGGACTTCGTCGTCCTGGAGCGCGCCGACTCGGTCGGCGGCACGTGGCGCGACAACAGCTACCCCGGGTGCGCCTGCGACGTTCCCTCGCACCTCTACTCCTTCTCCTTCGCGCCCAACCCCGAGTGGCCGCGCAGCTTCTCCGGCCAGCCCGACATCCGCGCTTACCTGGAGAAGGTCGCCACCGTCTTCCGCCTCCGCCCCCACCTGCGCTTCAATGCCGAGGTGCTGGAAGCGCGTTGGGAGAGCGAGCACACGCGCTGGCGGATCACCACCACGGCGGGCCAGTGGACCGCCGACGCCATCGTCTCCGCGTCCGGCCCGCTCGCCGACCCGCAGATCCCCGACCTGCCGGGCCTGAGCGGCTTCACCGGCAAGGTGTTCCACTCCTCCCGCTGGGACCACGACTACGACCTGACCGGCAAGCGCGTCGCCATGGTCGGCACCGGCGCCTCCGCCGCCCAGATCATCCCGTCGATCCAGCCGCGGGTCGGCAAACTGACGGTCTTTCAGCGCACGCCCGCCTGGGTCCTGCCGCGCCGCGACCGCGAGATCACCCAGCTGGAGAAGTGGCTCCACGGCCGCTTCCCGGTGACGGGCAAGCTCCGCCGCGGCACGCTCTTCGCGCTCCGCGAGCTCCAGGTCGACGCCTTCGTCCGCCGGCCCGGGCTGCTGCGCGCCGTCCAGCGGCTCGCCGAACACCACATCGCCCAAGGCGTCGCCGACCCCGCGCTGCGCGCCAAACTCACGCCGGACTACCGGATCGGCTGCAAGCGCATCCTGCTCAGCAACACGTACTACCCGGCGCTCGCCGCCGCCAACACCGAGGTCGTCGCCTCCGGCCTGCGCGAAGTGCGCGGCTCCACGCTGGTCGCGGCCGACGGCAGCGAGCACGAGGTGGACGCCATCGTCTTCGGCACCGGCTTCCACGTCACCGACATGCCCATCGGCGCACGGGTGTTCGGCGCGAACGGCACCAGCCTCGCCGAGGAGTGGAAGGAGGGCATGGAGGCGCTGCGCGGCTCGACCGTGCACGGCTTCCCGAACCTGTTCTTCGTGATCGGCCCCAACACCGGCCTCGGCAACAGCTCGATGATCCTCATGATCGAGTCCCAGCTGAACTACGTCGTCGACGCGCTCACCACCCTCGACTCGATCGGCGCCGCCGCCATGCAGCCGACCATCCGCGCCCAGCGCCAGTGGAACCTCGAACTCCAGCACCGGATGGACCGCACCGTGTGGTCCACCGGTGGCTGCCGCAGCTGGTACCAGGACGAGAGCGGCAAGAACACCGTGCTGTGGCCCGGTTCCACCACCGCGTTCCGCCGCGCCACCCGCAAGGTCGACCTCGGCGAGTACGAGCTCATCATGCGCACGACGCCGGCCACCGCGTCCGCCTCGGTGCAGACCCCGGCCGTCCAGGGGGTGGGCGCATGAGCGAACGAAGTGAGCGAATCATCAGAAGGTGCGCATGGGCGAATGCCCCTGCCGAGCGAAGCGAGGTGGGTGCATGAGTCCCCAGCTTTCCCCCGACTGCGTTCCGCCCACGCCCGTCGAGGAGTTGGCCGTCCGTTCCGCCGACGGGCTGCGCCTGCACGTCGAGGTCCACGGCCAGCCCGGAGCGCCGACCATCGTGCTCGCCCACGGCTGGACCTGCTCGACCGCCTTCTGGGCACCGGTGATCCGCCAACTCTCCGACCGCTACCGGGTGGTGGCCTACGACCAGCGCGGCCACGGACACAGCGAGATCCCGCCGAGCGCGGCCCGCTACTCGACCCGGGCGCTCGCCGACGACCTGACCGCCGTGCTCGCCCGGACCGTCCCGGCGGGGGAGCGGGCCGTCCTCGCGGGCCACAGCATGGGCGGGATGACCATCATGGCCGCCGGCGGGCGTCCCGAGGTCGCCGAACGGACCGCCGCCGCCGTCCTCGTCTCCACCGGACCCGGACGGCTCCTCGACGAACTCGCCGTCGTGCCCGAGTCGTTCCGCCCGGCCGGGCTGCGCCGCTTCCTCCACCGCCGGCTGCTCTACTCCCGCATGCCGCTCGGACCGGTCTCGGCGGTCAGCCGCGCCGCGCTCAAGTACGCGACGATGGGGCCGGATTCGGCCGCCGGCCGGGTCGAGGCGACGGCCCGGATCGTGCACGCCTGCCCGACCACCGTCCGCGCGCGCTGGGCGGGTGTCCTCGGACGGCTGGACGTCTTCGCCGGGCTCGGCCGCATCGCCGCGCCGACGTCGGTCATCGCCGGCACCGCGGACCGCCTGACGCCGCCGGTCCACGCCCACCGCATGGTCGCCGAACTCGGCGACCCGCAGGGGCTGTTGCTGCTGCCGGGAGTCGGCCACATGTCGCCGCTGGAGCGGCCTGTCGAGGTCGCGGCCGAGATCCACCGGATGGCCGCGGCCCACCTGACGGCGGAGAGCCGCCGCGCTGCCGGTTCCGTACCTGGTCCTGCCGCTGAGCCCGAGTCCGAGAGGAGCGTCGTCGCATGAACGCCATCCCGTCGCTGTCCGCCCAGGTCGTCGTCGTCACGGGGGCCGCCCGTGGGGTCGGCGCGTCCCTCGCGCGCAAGCTCGCGCGGCGCGGCGCGAAGGTCGCGCTGCTCGGACTGGAACCGGCCGAACTCAAGGATGTCGCCGCCCAGTGCGGCCCGTCCGCGACCACGTGGGAGGTCGACGTCACCGACCTCGACGCGCTCACCGACGCCGCCCGGCGGATCAAGGAGCACTACGGCCGGATCGACACCGTCGTCGCCAACGCCGGGATAGCCATCGGCGGGCCGCTGGCGGACAGCGACCACCAGGCGTTCACGCGGGTGATCGAGGTCAACCTGCTGGGCAGTGTGGCCACCGCGCGGGCGTTCCTCCCCGCCCTCGTCGAGAGCCGCGGCTACCTGCTCCAGATCGCCTCGCTCGCCGCACTGACCCCGTCGCCGCTGATGAGCGCGTACTGCGCGAGCAAGTCGGGGGTGGAGGCGTTCGCCCACTCGCTCCGCGGCGAGGTCGCCTACCAGGGGGTCAAGGTGGGGGTGGGATACCTGAGTTGGACCGACACCGACATGGTGCGCGGCGCCGACGAGGACCCCGTCCTCAAGCAGATGCGCGGCCGGCTGCCGTGGCCGGCCAACAAGACCTACCCGCTGGAGCCGGCGGTGGAGCGGATCGTGGCCGGCATCGCCCGTCGCTCCGCGCACGTCTACGCCCAGGCCTGGCTGCGGGGCATGCAGCCGGTCCGCTGGTTGCTGCCGAGCCTCATCGCAGTCGTGGGCTCCCGGGACGTGGCCAAGCTCGCCCCTCAGCTCGCCGCGACCGCCGCCTCCCGCCTGCGCGCGGTCGGCGCCGGTGGAGCGGCCGACACGGTGGCGCGCAGCAGCGACAGCGGTGCGCGGGCGGACGGGTAACAGCCGACAGCTGACGGCTGACAGATAACAGCTGACAGATAACAGATTTCGAAATCTGTTATCTGTCAGCTGTTCGCCGTCGCCCGTCCGTTGTCCGTCCGCCGTCACTCCAGCATCTCCTCCGGCGTGCCGCGGGCGATCCGGGCGAGCGTTCCGAGAGCGTGGGCCAGGACCGGGACCGGTGGTGACGCGAGGCCGACCCGGACGGCGGACGGGGTGACCCGCGGGTCGACGGCGAAGGCGGCGGCCGGTGTGATCGCGATGCTCTCGCGTGCCGCGGCCGCCACGAAGGTCTCAGCCCGCCAGGCCGGCGGCAGCTCCCACCACAGGTAGTACGAGCACGGGTCCGAGCGCAGTTGCTGCCCCGCCAGTGCCTCCCGTGCGAGCAACTGGCGCGCCGTCGCGTCCGCGCGCTTCGCCGCCTCGACCGCCGCGACGGCTCCATCCCCGACCCATCGCACGACCGCCTCCAGCGCGAACCCGCTCGGTGTCCAGCCACCGGAGCGCAGCGCGGCGGCCATCCGGTCGCGGAACGCGCTCGGCACAATGGCGAACCCGGTGGTCAGGCCCGGGGCCAGGCGCTTGGAAACGCTGTCCACCAGGATCGTGCGCTCCGGCAGCAGGGCGGCGAGGGGCGTGAGGTCGGGTCGCAGGAAGGACCAGATCGCGTCCTCGACGACGGGCAGGTCGAGCCGGCGCACCTCGTCCGCGAGGGCTGCCCGGCGCTCCGGAGGGAGGCTGCCGCCGAGAGGGTTCTGCAAGCGGGGCTGGAGGTAGACGGCGCTCAGTGGCGCGCCGCGGTGGGCGGTGGTGGCGGCGCCGGGGAGGATGCCGTGTTCGTCGACGGCCATCGGCACCAGCGTGATGCCCAACCGCTGGGCGACGGCCTTGACCACGGGATACGTGAGCGCTTCGACGCCGAGCCGCCCGCCGGGCGGTACGAGCGCGGAGAGTGCTCCGGCGACCGCCTGCCGCCCGCTGCCCGCGAAGAGCACGTCCTCGGGAGACGCCTGCCACGAAGGCGGGTTGCCGGACCCGGAGGCCAGCCGGGCGAACGCGTGGCGGGCCGCGGCCGTCCCGGCGGCTCCCACCGGGCGCAGCGCGGCGTCGAGGGCGTCCGCCCGCAGCATCGGCGCGAGCGCGGTGCCGAGTAGCGACTGCTCGGGAACGGCCGGGTAGTTGAGCTCCAGGTCGACGGGTGCTCCGGCTGGTTCGGCCAACGGGACGTACGGGCCGGGCGCCCGCTGATCGGCCCGTACGAAGGTGCCGCGGCCGACTTCGCCGGTGGTGAGCCCGCGTCGGGCCAGTTCACGGTAGACGCGTCCGGCCGTCGAGGCGGCGATGCCGCGGCTGCGCGCGAAGGCACGCTGGGTGGGGAGCTGTTCGCCGGGCCGCAGCCGTCCGTCGGTGATCGCGGTGGAGATCTCGTCGGCGATGAGCCGGTAGTCGTCCATCGGCGTGCCCTTCCGGTTGGCCGGGGTCGGCGGTATTGTGCGGATTGCACCGAGTGCAAAGTCATCATTGCATTGAGTCCGGGGCGCGGCCTAGCCTCCTCGCATGGATCTGTTCATCCCTGTCGTCGCCCCGCACGCCCTGCTCGGAATCGCCGCCGTGGCGCTGGGCATGGTCCTCTCCCCCGGGCCCAACATGATCTACCTGGTCTCACGCTCGATCGCCCAGGGGCGGCGGGCCGGCCTGGTGTCGCTGACCGGGGTCGCGGCGGGCTTCCTGGTCTACCTCGGGGCGGTGACGGTGGGGGTCGCGGCGGTGTTCACGGTGGTGCCGGCGCTGTACACGGCGATCAAGCTCGCCGGGGCCGGGTACCTGCTGTGGCTCGCCTGGAAGGCCGTCAAGCCGGGTGGCGCGCCCGTCTTCGCGCCGCAGCAGTTGCCGCACGACTCGCCGCGCAAGCTCTTCGGGATGGGCTTCCTGACCTGTTTGCTCAACCCCAAGATCGCCATCATGTACCTGTCCCTGCTGCCCCAGTTCGTGGAGCCGGAGCGCGGGCACGTCGCCGCCCAGAGCCTGGTGCTCGGCCTCACCCAGATCGTCGTGGCGGTCACCGTCAACGGGCTGATAGCCGCGAGCGCGGGCAGCATCGCGTCCTTCCTCAACCGCCGCCCGGCCTGGCTCCGGATCCAGCGCTACGCGATGGGCACGGTTCTCGGCGGGCTCGCGCTGCACATCGCAGCGGACCGGGCGAAGGCGGTCGCGGTCTGAGGGGGCCCGCCGCGGGCACCCGCTCACCGCCTGCCTGCCACCTCCGTCAGCACGCCGTACCCCGCCTGCACGAACCGCCCGTCCATCGTCGGTCCGGTATTGGCGAGCGCGGCGACGGCCGTCTCCGTCTGGGGCGAGAAGCCGGCGAATGCGGTGAACCCGCGGGTGGCGCCGGAATGGAAGAACAGATCCCGGCTGCCCGCCCGCCGGTGCTTCCAGACCAGGCACACCTCGTCGCCGGACACCGGCAGCCGCAGCCGTGGCAGCTGCACCTCCCGCAGCGCCGCGCCCGACTCTCCGTCCAGCTCGCCGTCCGATGTGCCGACATGCGCCCGCAGGAAGCGCAACACGTCCGCGCCGCTGGCCCGGAGCGCGCCCGCGCCCGGCAGGCCGGGCATATTCCAGGGCGGTAGCGCCCGGCCGTGCCGGTGCCCGATGGCGCGGTCCGGAGAGTCCGGCGCGCAGGTCACCGTCGGCAACCCCAGGGGCCGGCCGATTCGTTCGACGAGGAGTTCGGCGTACGGCGCGCCGCCCGTTTCGGCGAGGAGGCGGCCGAGCAGTGCGACGCCGTAGTTGGAGTACCCGTACCGGCTTCCGGGCCTGGTGCGGAGGCTGGTTCGGGCTACCGCCTTCCTCAACTGCTGCTCGCCGAACGCCGCGTACGGGTTGCTGTACCAGGCCGGAACGGCGCCTGCGAGCAGGCCGGGCGGAAGGCGGTGGAGGCCCGACGTGTGCGTGGCCAGGTGGAGGAGGCGGATCGGGCCGCCCGATCGGACGGCCAACGGTCGCCAGGAGCGCGGGAGATGGGCCTCGACCGGGTCGTCCAGCGAGAGTTCACCGCGTGCGGCCATCGTCGCCAGCAGCAGTGCGGTGAACGTCTTGGTGACGGAGCCGAGTTCGAAGACGGTGTCGGGCGTGCAGTCGGGAGCGGTCGGGGCAATCCCAAGCCGCCCGTGGCACCGCACCGACTCCCAACTCCCTTTCGCCACCGCCAGCGTGACGGCCGTCGCCGACGCACCGGCCGCCTCGACCAGGGCGCGAAGCTGTCCGTCCACCCAGTCCACCCAGTCCACGCAGTCCATCGCGTCCACCCGGTTCACGCCGCCACCGGCGTGCCGCCGAGCGCCCGCGACAGGGTGACGGTGGCGGCCACCACCCCCACCACGGCGGTGTGTTGGTGGTCCCGAAAGGCCCGTTCGGGGTCCTCGTCGACCGGTTCGGAGTCGCGCGGCAGCAGCCCGTCAGCGAGCTGCGCGGTGGCCAGGGCGTCCCAGCCCTGCCGTCCGGTGGCCGGTTCGCCGATGCACGCGTCGACGGCGAGCAGTTCGGCGGCGAGGTCCCACTGCCCGATCTCCAGCCAGACGTCGAGCCAGACCGGCAGCCAGTCGCGGACGTAGGCGTGCACCGGTTCCGGCAGGCCGTCCGGCCGGGCGCCCCAGTCGGTGAGGTGGAAGACGGTGTGGGTGATCCGGTAGGCGGTCATCCAGTCGACGGCCCACGGTTCCGGCGTGGCGCCGAGCCAGGTGCCGGCGGCGAGTGCCGCCCAGTCCGGCCGGTCGGCGAGCCCGACGATCCGGCGGGCGTTGGCGACGGCGAGCCGTCGGTTGGGTTCGGTCTCGACGGCGTGGACCGCCCGCAGCCGGCCGAGCGAGCCGAGCAGTTCCTCCATCGCGGCGTGCCGGTGACCGGCCCGGGCGAAGTGGGCGTACATCTCCAGCGGGTCGGTCATCGTGAGGTGGCGCAGCTGCCGTTCGTACAGGAGGTCGCCATCGCGCACCTGCTCCCAGGCGAAGTCGAGGAGGCCGCGCGCGGTGCGCGTGTCGCCGGGACCGGTGACGCCGTCGCGCAGGACGAGGGAGGCGGCGAGGGCGAGTTCGCCGAGCGGCTTGTAGGCGTCGTTGGGGTCGGCGAGGTCGACGACGGTGCTGTCGGGAAGCCGGCCGAACCCGTTCCGGCGCCCGGCGTCCAGCCAGTCCAGCGCGCGCGATCCGATGCGTTGCGCGGTGGCGAGCACGCGTGTGTCGGCTGTCATGGCGCGGCCGTCATGGCGCGGGCCTCGCGCTCGTCAATGCTGTCGGACCAGCCAACAGGCGCTCGGCGATGGCGAGTTCGAGCAGCGTGCGGGCACTTCCGTCGCCGGTCAGACGGATCCGTTCCAGCACGGGCTCGACTTCCAGCCGCAGCGGGCGGCCGTCGGCCCGGGCCCACGCGAGCCAGCGGGCGAGCCGGGTGGCGGTGCGCAGGTCCCGGCGCAGCATCGAGCGGGTGGCGCCGCGCGCGAGGTCGAGGGTGTGGGCGCGGGCGAGGTCGTGCACGGGGCCGTCGAGGCCGGGCAGGGCGAGCGAGGACAGCTGCGCCATGCGGACGGACCACGTCTGCCAGCCGTTCGGCCCCTGGCCTGGGCGCGGGCTCGGATGCGGTACGGCGGCGGGGAGTTGAACGGCGTCACCGCCGTACGCCCGCACGCCATCCGCTGTGCGCACCAGCAGCGCCGACACCGCCCAGTCCTGCCAGGCGATGACGAGGCAAGCATCGGCGGAGGGGGATTGGGGTGAACTATCCAACGAGTCAGTCGAGTTGACGTCGGCGGCGGCCGGCGGCGGGAAGACCCGTCGAGCCTCGGCCAGCAGTCGGGCCGTCGGTTCGTCCAGCCGATCCGAGGGAAAACCCGGGCGGGGAGAGAAGTCGGGGCGTAACAGCCGAGGAGCGAACAGATCCACCCCGAGCACGCGCGCCGCAGCGAGGACGGCTGTCGGGACGGTGCCGTCGGGGTCGGTGAGCAAGGAGGCCAGCAGCCCGTCCGGTTCCGGGTACGCGCCCGCCCCCGAAGCCGCACCCCCGGCGTCCCGGAGGGCGTCGAGGGTCCGGCGGGCCATCCGCTCGACGGCCGCGGCGTACTCGTCGCGCAGTGGTGTCTCGGCGAATGGCATGGTGCGCTGGTCCTCCTTCCGGAGCCCGGGAGGACTCACAGGGGAATTCACGAACGCGGCGGGCCGCAGGGGCCGGCGGACCTACCGGCTCGGCCGCTCCTCGGGCCGCTTGGGGCTCGGCTCCTTGGGCGACAGCAGGAGCAGCACCGCGCCCAGGGCCTCGGGGCGGTACGTGGGCGCGTCGGTCACGACGGCCTCGTCCTCCACCATCAGGCTCGCGAGTGTGACGGCCTCGGCCGGCGTCGCACTGGGTGACACCGGGGCGGCCGTTTCGGTCCGGAACTGAGTAAGCATCAGGCATGCCTCCTCACGCGGATGTCATCACCCGGTTGGGCGATGCCCCTGTCCGACCTTACGAGCCGGGCCGGGGCCCTGCATCCGCAGCCCGCTGAGCAGGGACGTTGCCCTGGGTGTGGGCCCGGTTGCGGCGAGTCGGTACGGTCGGGGCATGACCACAGCCTTGATCACCGGCGCGACCGCCGGCATCGGAGCCGCGTTCGCGCGCCGGCTCGCCCGCGGCGGCTACCGGCTCGTCCTGGTGGCCCGCGACACCGAGCGCCTGGAGCGCACCGCCGCCGACCTGCAGGTGAAGTACGGCGTCGAGACGGAGGTGCTGACCGCCGACCTCGCGACCGACGAGGGCATCGGCGCCGTCGAGGCGCGCCTGGCCGACGCCGCCCGCCCGGTGGACCTGCTCGTCAACAACGCGGGCTTCGGCAACCGCGGCGCCTTCCTCACCGTCCCGCTCCAGGACGAGCTGGACATGCTGAAGGTGCACGTCGAGGCGATCCTGCGGCTGACGACGGCCGCGCTGCCCGGGATGCGCGACCGCGGCCGGGGCGCGATCATCAACGTCGCCTCGGTGGCCGCCTTCCTGCCGCGCGGGACGTACGGCGCGAGCAAGGCGTGGGTGGTGAGCTTCACCCAGGGGGTGCTGCGCGACCTCGGCGGCAGCGGCGTGCGGATGATGGCGCTGTGCCCCGGCTTCACGCGGACCGAGTTCCACGAACGCGCCGGCATGGGCACCGGCAACATCCCGTCCTGGTCCTGGCTGTCGGCCGAGCGGGTCGTGGAGGAGGCGCTGCAGGACCTCGGGCGCGGCCGGTCGGTGTCGGTGCCGGGCAAGCGGTACAAGCTCGCGGTGGCGCTCGCCCGGGTGCTGCCGTCCGGGAAGCTGGGCGGGCTCTCCAACAAGGCGGCGCGGACCTACCGGACGAACTGAGGCCGGACGACGGGAGACGGACGGGCGGTCGGTCGGCCGCAGCACGCCAGCGGGCGGAGGCATGCAGGCACGCTGGCACCTATGCAGGCACGCACACCGCGGGAATAGAGCAACCCTCACTATTAGCTTGCCTAACTATGAGCCATTCTCGCTATGCTGTCGGCTGCCCGACCGCCCAACCCCCGGAGGACCGCCCTTGAGGCCCGACACCATCGACTGGACCCCGTCCCCGCGCGACGAGGGCGAACCCCGCCCGCCCGCGCAGTGGCGGCGCATCCTCGCCCTCTTCCGCCCCTACACGGGCCGCCTCGCCACCGTCGGACTGCTGGTCGGCGCCTCGGCCGTCGTCTCGGTCGTCTCGCCGTTCCTGCTGCGCGCCGTCCTCGACACCGCGATCCCGCACGGCCGCACCGGCCTGCTGAGCCTGCTCGTGCTCGGCATGATCGCCGCCGCCGTCGTGAACAGCGTGTTCAACGTCCTCCAGACGCTGATCTCCACCACCGTCGGCCAGCGCGTCATGCACGACCTGCGCACCGCCGTCTACGGCCACCTCCAGCGCCAGTCCCTCGCCTTCTTCACCCGCACCCGCACCGGCGAGGTGCAGTCCCGGATAGCGAACGACATCGGCGGCATGCAGTCCACGGTGACGTCCACCGCCACCAGCCTCGTCTCCAACTTCACCGCCGTCGTCGCCTCCGTCGCCGCGATGGTCGCGCTCGACTGGCGGCTGACCGTCGTGTCGGTGGTGCTGCTCCCGCTGTTCGTCTGGATCAGCCGCCGCGTCGGCAACGAGCGCAAGAAGATCACCACCGAGCGGCAGAAGCAGCTCGCCGCGATGAGCTCGGCCGTCCAGGAGTCGCTGTCGGTGAGCGGCATCCTGCTCGGGCGCACGATGGGCCGCTCCGGCTCCCTCGCCCGGGAGTTCACCGAGCAGTCCGACCGCCTCGCCGACCTGGAGGTGCGGGCCAGCATGGCCGGGCGCTGGCGGATGAACACCATCCAGATCGTGATGGCCGCGATGCCCGCCGTCATCTACTGGGCGGCCGGACTGACCGCGGCCGGCGGCGCGCCGATCGTCTCGGTCGGCACCCTGGTCGCCTTCACCACGCTCCAGCAGGGCCTCTTCCGCCCGACCGTCGGCCTGCTCTCCACCGGCGTGGACGTCCAGACCTCGCTCGCGCTGTTCCAGCGCATCTTCGAGTACCTCGACCTCCCGGTCGAGATCGCCGAGCGCCCGCGGCCGGTCACCCTGGACGGGATCCGCGGCGAAGTCCGCTTCGAGGGCGTCGACTTCCGCTACGACGGCGAGCAGGAACGCCCGACCCTCGCCGGCATCGAACTCACCGTCCCGGCCGGGAGCTCACTCGCCGTGGTCGGCGAGACCGGCTCGGGCAAGACCACCCTCAGCTACCTCGTCCCCCGGCTCTACGACGTGACCGGCGGGCGGGTCACCATCGACGGCGAGGACGTGCGCGACCTCTCCTTCGACACCCTCGCCCGCGCCGTCGGCGTCGTCTCCCAGGAGACGTACCTCTTCCACGCCTCCGTCGCCGAGAACCTGCGCTTCGCCAAGCCCGAGGCCACCGACGCCGAACTCGTCGAGGCCGCCCGCGCCGCCCAGATCCACGACACGATCGCCGGCCTGCCCGAGGGCTACGACACCCTCGTCGGCGAACGTGGCTACCGCTTCTCCGGCGGCGAGAAGCAGCGCCTCGCGCTCGCCCGCACGATCCTGCGCAACCCGCCCGTCCTGATCCTCGACGAGGCCACCAGCGCGCTCGACAACCGCACCGAGCGCGCCGTCCAGGAGGCCGTCGACACCCTGGCCGCGGGCCGCACCACGATCACCATCGCCCACCGGCTGTCCACCGTGCGCGGCGCCGACCAGATCGCCGTCCTCGACCGCGGCACGGTCGTCGAACTCGGCACCCACGACGAGCTGATGGAACTGGACGGCCGGTACGCGGCCCTGCTGCGCCGCGAAGCACCGCAGGCGCCCGACGCCCCGGAGCCGGCGGTGCTGGGGCACGTCTGACCGGCCGTTCGACCGGCGGTTCGGCTGACCGTTTGGCCGGCCGTTTGGCCGGCCGTTTTGACCGGCCGTTCCGGGGGCCTTCGCGACCCGGGGCCGCGGCTACGCCGCCTTCGGCACCTCGTTGTAGCCCTCCGCGACCTCCTGGCCGGAGAGCCGCTGGATCGCCGCCATGACCTCGTCGGTCACCTGGCGGCGGGCCTTGGCCGAGCGGGCCTGCCCGTGCAGCTCGTCGAAGTGCAGCGGCTCGCCGAACCGGACGGTGACCTTCTTCAGGCGCGGCACCCGCTTGCCCACCGGCAGGATCTGCTCGGGCCCCTCCAGCGCCACCGGCACGACCGGTACGCCCGCGGTCAGCGCGAGCCACGCGACGCCCGTCTTGCCGCGGTAGAGGCGGCCGTCGAGCGAGCGGGTGCCCTCGGGGTAGATGCCGAAGGCCTTGCCGTCCTCCAGGATCTCCAGCGCCGACTCCAGGGAGGCCTGGGCGGAGCGGTAGGTCCCGCGCTCGACCGGCACGGCGCCGATCGCCTCGAAGAAGCCCTTGGAGAGCCTGCCCTTGAGGCCCGGGGCGGTGAAGTACTCGGCCTTGGCGAGGAAGTGGACCCGGCGCGGGGCGGTCAGCGGGATCACCACGCTGTCGATGAACGACAGGTGGTTGCTGGCGAGGATGACCCCGCCCTTGCGCGGCACGTTCCCGACACCCTCGATGACCGGCCGCCAGATGCCGCGCGAGACGGGTTTCAGCACCAGCCTGGTGACGAGATCGAGCATGGTCCCTCCCTGGACGAACGAGCGCCCGGGAGGAGCCCGGGCCGGTATCGGTTCCGCAGACTACGCCACCGGCCCCGCCGCCCGTCCACTCCCGGAGGCTTCCCGAGCGCGTGGCCCGCGCCACGGGCCGTCCGCCGGGGCCGGGTAGGGTACGCCCGTCCGAACACCGCACAACCCGCAGTTCCCAGGAGGGCAACCATGCAGAGCACCGAGGAGATCAAGGCGCTCTTCGACCGTTTCGACAAGAACGGCGACGGCAAGATCACTCCGGCCGAGTACGCGCTGGTCGCGAACGAGATGGGCGACCACGACGTGACGCTGTCGATGGCCGAGGCGCTGATCCACGCCATGGACACCCACCACCAGGGCTTCCTGACCTTCGACGAGTTCCTGGCCGCCCGCCAGGGCTGAGCCCGTCGCGACGGGGCCGGTGCCCGCTGCGACGGGGCCGGTCTGACAGCTGACCGCTGACAGATAACAGATTTCAAAATCTGTTATCTGTCAGCTGTTATCTGTCAGCGGTCAGTTGTCCGCCGTCACCCCGCGACCGGGAACACCCGGCGCACCACCCGCTCCGCCGCCCCGCCGTCGTCCCACGGGCAGAACTTCGCCCGGAACCGTGCCCGCGCCGCCGGGTCCGCGTCGCCCGCGAGCAGCGCCCGCGCCAGCCCGTCCGGGTCCACCGTGACCGCGCCCGGCGGCTCCGCGAACAGATCGAAGTACACCCCGCGCACCCGCCGGTACTCGTCCCAGTCCGGCGCGAAGACGACGATCGGCCGGTCCAGCACCGCGTAGTCGAACATCATCGACGAGTAGTCCGTCACCAGCACGTCAGAGGCGAGATAGAGGTCCTCGACGGACGGGTGCGCCGAGACGTCCACGATCTCCGCCGCGTCCTCGCCCGCCTCCAGGTCCCCGGGTCCGCCGGTGTGGAAGTAGTGCGTGCGCACCAGCAGCGTGTACGAGGGGCCGAGCCGCCGGGCCAGGTCCTTCACGTCCAGCAGCGGCACGTAGCCGCCCTGGCCCTCGCGGTGCGTCGGCGCGTACAGCACCGCCGTCCGGCCAGGACGCAGCCCGATCCGCTCGCGCATCGCGCGCACCTCGCCCGGGGTGGCGTTGGCGAGGCGGTCGTTGCGCGGGTAGCCGGTGTCGAGCATCTCGTAGCGGCCGGGGAAGGCGCGGGCGAAGTGCTCGCTGGTGTGCGGGTTGGAGGAGACGAGGAAGTCCCAGCGGTCGACGGCCTCCTGGAGCCGGTCGAAGTCCATGCCCTCGGCGGCCTCGGGACGGCCCTGCAGGTCCATGCCCATCGCCTTGAGCGGGGTGCCGTGCTGGGTCTGGACGTGCACCGTGCCCGGCCGCTTCGCCATCGTGTGCGGGAAGTTGACGTTGTTGACGAAGTACTTGGCGGTCGCCATCACCTTGAGGTATGCGGGGGTGTTGACGATCACGTACGGCACACCGGCGGGCATTGTCGCGGCCTGCGTGCGGTTCTCCACCACCCACACGCCCCGGATCCCCGGGACGAGTTCCTTCGCCTTCTCGTAGATCGCCGCCGGGCTGCACGCGTAACCCCGGTGCCAGTACGCCGCGTAGACCGCGAGGTTCTCGTCCAGCGGCAGCCGGCGGAACGCGTTGTACGCGGTGAACCGGGCGCCGCTGCGCACCCCCTTGCGCACCGCCGGGGCCACCGCCCGTGCGCCGCGCCGCAGTTCGCGCGGCAGCCGCCCGGTGCGGCGCAGCTCCGCGTACGCGATCCGGGCGCCGCGCGCCGCGAGCCGGTACTGCACGCCGCGCACGCCGCCGGGGAACTGGTAGCCGTCCGGCCGGTGTTGGGCGAAGTGCCGGGAGACGCTGTGGAAGAAGTCCTTGCGCCGTTCGACCGGCACGAGCCCCGGGGTGTCGTAGACGTTGAGCGCCTGACGGACGGTCCGGTCGAAGACCAGCGTGCGCAGCGACGCCGGGACGGGCCGGCCGGGGCGGTCCGGGCGGTCCAGGAACGCGAAGATCGCGTCGTACTGGGCGAACACGTCGGCGTGCTTGGGGGAGGCGGTCGCGGTGATCGCGCCGTCGCGGTTGCGGCGGTAGACGTAGCAGGGGCGGTCGACGTAGCGCAGCCGCTCGGCGGCGAGCAGCGCGGGGTAGGTGACCGAGATGTCCTCGTAGTAGCCGCGCCCGAAGGAGACGCCGAGGTCCTCCAGGTACGCGCGGCGGAACACCTTGTTCCACACCGACATCACGGTCTGGAACAGCGCCGGGTGCTCGGCGAGCGTGCAGCCCTCGACGAGCGGGGAGCCGAGCAGGACGTGGCGCCACGGGTTGGGCTCGGTCGCGCCGTCCGGGTAGACGTGGGTGAAGTCGGTGATCAGCACGTCGGCGGGGACGGGCTGGCGGCCCTCGTGGCGCAGCTCGTCCAGGACCACGCTGACGGTGCGCGCGGGCAGCCAGTCGTCGCTGTCGACGAACCAGACGTACTCGCCGCGCGCGTGCGGCAGGGCGGCGGCCCGGGCGCCGCCGAGGCCCTGGTTCTCGGTGAGGTGCAGGACCCGCAGGCGCGGGTCGCGGGCGGCGTACTCGTCCAGGATCGCGCCGCAGCCGTCGGGGGAGAGGTCGTCGACCGCGATCACCTCGAAGCGCGACTCCGCGGCGGGGGTGTCGCCGAGGATCGAGTCGAGGCAGCGCGGGAGGAACCGCTCCACGCCGTGGACCGGGAGCACGATGCTGAGGAGGAGTGACACGCTGGCCGAGTCTACCGACCGCCCGGACGAGACCTCTGAGCTGGGCTTCGGTCGGGGGCGAGGGGGTGGCGGGAGTGCTGCCGGACGGCTCTGCGGTGGGGCCGTGGCGGGCCGTGACGGGCCTGGGCGGGCCTGCGGAGCGGCCCCGGAGCCGCCGGTGCCGGGCCCTGATGGGGGCGGCACCGGCAGCCTGGTGGCGGCCCGGCCGACCCTCTACGGCCGGCCGCCGGTCCGGGCACCCGTCCGAGCCTGGCCACCGCAGCGTCGAGGCGGCCGGGCAGTGGCTCGGGGGAGCCGGAGTCCTTCATCATTCGAACACGCGAGTGGGCAACGTGCGAGCCCTGCGCATAGAAGGAGATATTGCTTGGAGGTTACGCCGGAGTCAATCCCTCGAATGTGTTCACTTCATGAATGATCCAGTTCGGCGATCGCTCCGGCGGGGTGGTATCCATGGTGCCCGTGGTCCGCCGTCCAGGCCGACTCCTGTCCGGCCCCTGTCCGACCCCCGGCCGGCCCCTGTCCGACCCCCGTCCGGTCCCTGGTCTCCCGATGCGACCCCTATATGCCGTCGCGCGCGACCGGGCACCTCCGATGATCCCGTGCGCCGGGCGCGTACCTCATGATCGGGCGCCGGGTCCGTACCTCCGAAAACCGCTGACGGACGGCCGGTCGTGCACCCATCATTGATGCTTAGTCGTGACCGCTACGGGTGGCCCCTGGTGCATCGTCAGTTGACGCCGCACGATACGGTGGCACCACACCAAGGACGGTTGCGCGAAGGCCGTCCGTCACGGATAGTCTTCGCCTCACGGCCCTGGCGCCTCGTAGGGGTGGGAAAACTGATGGAACACATGCAAGTGCGGACTCGGCCCCGCGTGCCGGCGATCCAGTGCGGTGTCGGCGCGACCGGCCGCCGGATCGACCGGCACCTGGCCGTGCTCGGCGCGCCCGCCGTCCCGGCGGTGGACACCGCCGAGGCGCTCGGGCTGATAAGGGAGCTGACGCCGCGCGGCGCCATCGCCCCGGCCTCGCCACGCCGCCACGTACGGGTGTCGCTGCTGGCGCCCCTGCGTCGGCTGCGGCGGAGCCTGTTCGGCGGTCGCGGCTAGGACCCGAGGCCTCGGCCTCCGGACCGCCCCGCGCGCCCCGGCACCCGGCCCGGCGGACCACGAGGACCGTCGGGTCTTCGGCGTACCCGGGGGCGTGCGGGGGCCGGCGGGGGTGCGTACTCGTTGCCCGATCGGGGCTTGCGCGGCGTGACCGAGTGGCGCTTGCCCGAGTACTGCTTGCCCAAGCAGTGCTTTACCGAGTAGTGCTTGCCCGAGTAGTGCTTTCCCGAGTCGACCGAGTGGCGCTTGCGCGAGCCGGTCGGCGCCTTCCGGCAGGATGGCGACCATGGCGGACAACACCCACTCCCACCCCACCGGTCCCTTCCAGACCACCACCTTCGAGATCACCACCGGCAGCCGCGAGGTCGCGCTCGACATCACCGACCGCTGCGCCGCATTCCTCACCGAGCGGGCCACTGGCCGCGACGGCCTGCTCAACGTCTTCGTCCCGCACGCCACCGCCGGCATTGCCGTCCTGGAGACCGGCTCCGGCAGCGACGACGACCTCCTCGCCACCCTGCGCGACCTGCTCCCTGCCGACGACCGCTGGCGCCACCGCCACGGCAGCGCGGGGCACGGGCGCGACCACGTGGTGCCCGGACTGGTCGCCCCGCACGCGACCCTGCCGGTGATCGGCGGTCAACTGGCGCTCGGCGTCTGGCAGTCCGTCGTCCTGGTCGACACGAACGGGGACAACCCGCGCCGGACGGTGCGGCTGTCCTTCCTGGGCGGCTGAGCGGGCGTCAGGAGTGGGACGCGACGGCGGCGAGGTAGCGCTCGATGGCGAGGTACTGGCAGAGCGCCGCGACCGGACGGCCCAGGCGGGCGTACCAGGCGGCGAGCCGGGAGAAGGCGGCCACCTCGAACCACACCTCGCCGTCGGCGTCCATCGACACCAGGAACGACTCCTCGCCGCACTCGGGGTGGCCGGGGAGCGTGCCGTAGGCGAAGCCGATCCGGTCCGGCTCGTCCACTGTCCACACGACGCGGCAGGGGATCACGAGGCGCGGCCACCGGCTGCCCGGCAGGGTGAGCCGCAGCAGGACCGTGGCGCCCTCCTCGGCGGGCGCGTTCGGGTGGACGGCGAAGCCGGTGCCCAGCTGGCTGCCCCAGCCGAGGACGTACCGGCCGGCCCGCTCCAGCACCTCGGGCCCGCGGCCGAGGTGCACACGGCGTCGCAGGTGCGCGTAACCGTCGGGGAGCGGCCCGCCCCGGGTGGCTCCGACCTCGGGATACGTCGGTGCGGCGGCGCGGGCGGCGGCGAGGCGCCGGCGGAGATCTCGGCCCATGGGCTCACCGTAGCGGGGGTGGGCGGAGTGGATGGCGGCGGGGGAGGGGGCTCGGGTGGCCCGGGGGCGGCGAACAGATGACAGCGAACAGATAACAGATTTCAACATCTGTCATCTGTTCGCTGTCATCTGTTACTCGTCGGCGCTCCCCCGCTGGTCACCCCTCGCCGCCTTGCCGCGTGCGGGGCCCGAGGAGTAGGAAGGCGGCATGAGCGATACGGAGACGAACGAGGAAGCGGCCGTCTGTGCGCTGGCCCCGGCCGAGGGTGCCGAGGCGGCCCTGGTGCACGACCCGGCGCTGACCGGTCCGCGCGCCGACTGCGTCCTGTGCGGCGAGCCGACCGAGCTGCCGGCCGACCACCCGGGCACCACGCTCTGCCCGGTCTGCGCCTGGCAGCAGGCCCAGCGGATCGCCTGCTCCGGCTGACGCCGCCCCCAGGAGCCTCAGGCGTCCTCCCGCCCGGCCAGGGCGAGGGTCGATCCGTGCCGCCCCTTGTGGACGAGGAGCTGCGCCGGGATGCGGGTGCGCAGGTCGGCGACGTGGCTGACGATGCCGACGGCCCGGTCGCGTTCGCGCAGCCCGTCGAGCACGTCCATGACCTCCTCCAGCGTCTGCTCGTCCAGCGTGCCGAAGCCCTCGTCGATGAAGAGTGTGTCCAGTGGCATGCCGCCCGCCTCGTCGGTGACGACGTCGGCGAGGCCGAGGGCGAGGGCGAGCGAGGCGAAGAAGCTCTCGCCGCCGGAGAGGGTCGCGGTGTCGCGCTCGGTGCCGGTCCAGGCGTCGACGACGCGCAGGGCGAGCCCCGAGCGCTTGTTGCCGGTGCCCCGGTCGTCGCTGTGGACGAGGGTGTAGCGGCCCCCGGACATCCGGACCAGCCGGTCGCTCGCCGCCGCCGCGACCTGCTCCAGCCGGGCCGCCAGGACGTACGACTCCAGGCGCATCCGCAGCCGGTTCTCGGTGGACGTGCCGGCGGCGAGTGCGGCGAGCCGGTTGATCCGTTCGTAGCGGACCAGCGCGGGCGCCAGCTCCCCCGCCAGGGCGCCGAGTTGAGCACCGATGGAGGCCAGCGCCGCGCGGCGCTCGCCGGCCGCGGCCTGCGCGGCGTGGGCCTCGCGCAGCCGCTTGGTGGCAGCGTCGAGCGCGGCCTGGGTGGCGGGCAGGTCGGCGGTGGGGCGGTCTGCGGCCGCGGTGAGCTCGGGCAGCGCGAGTTCGCGCTCGACGGCGGCGAGTTCGGCGCGGTGCCGGTCCAGCCGGGCCTCCAGCTGCTCGCGCTGTTCGCGGGGGAGCAGGACGGCGAGCGCGGCGTCGGCGCTCGCGACTCCGGCCGCGGCGGCGGCCTTGGCGAGTTCGTCCTCGGCGTCGGCGAGCCGGGCCGCCGCCTCCACGCGGGCGCGGACGGCCGTGA
>NZ_JBFBDY010000044.1:0-11620 GCF_040683475.1 Kitasatospora sp. NPDC093558
GCCTCGACCGGGAGGTCAGGGCGGGCGTCCTGCACTTGCTCGACCGGCTCGACGACACCCCGGCGATGGTGTGCAGCGGCGTGCGCGACCTGCTGGCCTGGAACGCCATGGCCGCCGCGCTGTTCGGCGACTTCTCCGCGCTCCCGCCCGCCGAGCGCAACCTGATCTGGCGCTTTTTCACCAACCCCGGGGCCCGCGTCCGGCACGACGCGGCCGGCAACGACCACTTCGCCCGCAGCGCCGTCGCCGACCTGCGCACGGCCGCCGCCCGCTACCCCACGGACGCCGGGGTGCACGACCTGGTCGACCGGCTGCGGGCGGCCAGCGCCGAGTTCCGCGAGCTCTGGGCGCAGAAGGACGTCTCGGTCAGCCGCTCGAACCACAAGCGCATCCTGCACCCGGTCGTGGGCCCGCTCGACCTCGACTGCGAGGCGCTGCACGACCCGCAGCGGGACCAGTGGGTCATCCTCTACACGGCGGCGCCCGGCACGCCCTCGCACGAGGCGTTGCGGCTGCTCAAGGTGGTCGGGAGCCAGGACCTGGCGATGCGGTAATCGTTTTGCGGAGGCCGGGGCGCGCTGGCACAGTGGTCCGTCATGTTCACGTTCCCCGCGCCCGACGGTACCGAGCTGGCCTGCCACGTCTCCGGCTCCCGTTGCGGCACCTTCGGCACACCCGCTCCCGTCGTCTGCCTGGCGGGCGGCCCGATGCAGGACTCCGCCTACCTGGAGGATCTCGGGGGCCTCGCGCGGCACCGTCCGCTCATCCGGCTGGACCTGCGCGGCACCGGTGCCTCGGCCCTCCCGGCGGACCCGGGCTCGTACCGCTGCGACCGGCAGGCCGACGACGTCGAGGCGCTGCGGCTGCGTCTGGGGCTGGAGCGGCTCGATCTCCTCGCGCACTGCGCGGGCGCCAACCTCGCCCTGCGGTACGCCGAGCGGTATCCGGAGCGGATCGGACGGCTGGCGCTGATCACGCCGAGCCCGCTGGGCGTCGGCGTCGCGGTGTCCGGCGACGTGCGGCGTGCCACCGCGATGCTGCGCCAGGGCGAGCCGTGGTTCGCGGAGGCGTTCGCGGCGCTGGAGGCGATCGTCGCCGGGCGGGCGACGGCGGAGGCCGTGCAAGCCATCGCGCCGTTCGGGTACGGCCGTTGGGACGACTCGGCGCGCCGGCACCACGCCTCCGGGGCGGTGCAGCGCAATGACGCGGCGGCGGCAGCGTACGGCGCGGACGGCGGGTACGACCCGGCGGCGACGCGGGCCGCGCTCGCCGGGCTGGATGCCGAAGTGCTGGTCCTGGCAGGGGAGTTCGACCTGAACTCGCCGGTGCCGGCGATGGCGGAGCTGGCCGGCCTGTTCCCGAACGCGTCGTTCGCCGTCCAGCCGGGGGCCGGGCACTTTCCGTGGCTCGACGACGCGGACGCCTTCACGGCGACGGTGTCGGCGTTCCTGGGGGCGGAGTCGTGACGGCAGCCGGCCGGATGCACGCCGACGAGCTGGACATCGACGAGGGGCTCGTGCGCCGGCTCGTGGCCGGGCAGTTCCCCCAATGGGCAGAACTGGACGTCGAGTTGGTCGCCACGGCCGGTACCAGTAACGCGATGTACCGGCTGGGCGGTGACATGGTGGTCCGCCTCCCGCGCATCGCGGCGGCGGGCGAGGACATCGCGAAGGAGCGTGTGTGGCTGCCGCGCCTGGCGCCGTCGCTCCCCGTCCCCGTGCCGGTGCCGCTGGGCATCGGCGGGCCGGTCGCGGACTACCCGTTGCCGTGGTCCGTGCTCCGGTGGCTCGACGGGGCGAACCCTGTGGTCGGGCGCATCGTCCAACCGGCCGTCCTTGCAGCCGACTTGGCATCCTTCGTGCGTGCGCTGCACGCGGTGGACCCGGCGGGCGGTCCGGCCTCCTACCGCAGCGAGACGCTCGCCGAGCGGGACGGCGCCGTCCGGGCGGCGCTCGCGCGGCTGGGCGGGACGGTCGCCACCGAGGCGGTCTCGTCCGAAGTGGTCGCCGCCGAAGTGGTCGCGGCCGTCTGGGACGACGCCGTGCACGCCCCCGGACCGTCCGGCCCGCCCGTGTGGATCCACGCCGACCTGCAGCCGGGCAACCTGCTGGTGGCCGACGGCCGCCTGAGCGCCGTCATCGACTTCGGCTGCGCGGGCCTCGGCGACCCGGCCGTCGACCTGCTCCCCGCCTGGTACGTGCTCCCGGCCGGTGCGCGGGACGCGTTCCGCGAGGCCGTCCGCGCCGACGACGCGGCCTGGGCGCGCGGGCGGGGGTGGGCGCTGTCCGTCGCGCTGCTGGAGCTCGACTACTACCGGGACACGAACGCGCGGATGGCGTCCATCGCCCGGCACGTCCTCGGCGAGGTCCTGGCGGGAGCGTGACGTCTCAGCGCTCGCCCGCGGGCAGCCGCCACTCGAAGGGGAAGAAGTCGCGCTTCCACTGCTCGGACCTCGCCAGGGCCTTGGCGGCTTCTGGAGTGCGCAGGAAGGTGCGGTGGCGCAGAAGTTCGCGGCGCTCGGCGGGGGTGAGCAGGCGGTCGTCCTCGTCGAGCTCCGAGTAGCCGTCGATGGCCACGCTCTCGGAGACGTTGAGGTGATCGCCCTCCGCCGTCCGGTAGTCGAGGCGCAGTTCGGTGCGCCACTGGGAGTTGCTGCCCCAGCCCTGCGAGAGGTCGACGGTCGGGCGGTGCCGCCGGCGGAACGTCCAGTAGATCGGCCAGGCGTCGGCGACCCCGCGCTCCGCGTGTGCGGCGCCGGCCCGGACCCGTACGCCGGCGCGGCTGAACAGGAGCTCGCCGAGCATCAGTCCGGGCCAGCGGAGGCCGAGGACCTGGATGGGCGCGTCCGGGTCGTCGGCCTGGTCGACCTCGGCGATCTCGTGGTGGAAGGGGTCGAAGGCGCCGTCGTCCTCGATGGGGGTCATGCCGAGCGCGGCGAAGAGGTCGAGGTACTCCTGCCAGGTCTGTGCGTCGTCCAGCAGGAGGTAGTCGCTCACGCGGCTCAAGGCGTAGAGCTCCCAGCTGAGTTCGTGCCCGTCCGGGTGTTCCCACCAAGGCTGGTACCGGGCCGCGGCGGCGAGTTCGTCGGGGTAACCGGCGTGCAGGGCGCGGTCGAGCCAGGGGGCGACGATCTCCTTGTACTGGTCCGCGCCCTCGTAGTCCAGCAGTGCCTCGTAGAGCGCCCGCGCGCCGACCTCGTCCGTCATGCGGGGAGCCTACTCGCAGGTTTTGCCGAACGGTCGACCAATTGTCCGAGCAGGTCGCGTAGCGTCTCGGACATCACCGAACGCGACAGCACGCGGACGCTTGCCCTTTACAGGCAGGCGGACCGCCGGAAGGCATGCCATGAACCTGATCCACACTGCGTCGTTGCTGCCCGAGGCCTGGCAGTCGACGGTCCTCGCCGGGATCGGGACGGCAGCGGTGAAGGTGCTGCGGATGGACGGCCGGTCCCTGCCGCCCGAGGCCCACGCGACGGCGGAGGTGCTGGTGGTGGTGGAGGGACGGCTGGAGCTGTCGGTGGACGGGGTCGAGTTGAGCGTTTCGCCGGGCGAGCTGTGCCGGGTACCGGCGGGTGCGGTGCACGCGGTGCGGCCGGGCAGCGTCGGCACATTGCTCATCGTCGAGGTGGAGAAGCTCAAGCTTCGCTCAACTTCCGTGTAGAGAACGGGAGTTTGGCTAATCTCAGAGGTGGGGGGAGAGAGCCCCGGCAGGCCCAGCCTGCCGGGCGCTCCCACGGGTTCAGAAGAGGCCGAAGTCGAACTCCCCAGCCGCAACAGCGTCGATGAACGCCGTGTGCGCGGCGCGCTCGAAGACCAGTGCCGGGCCGGAAGGATTCTTCGAGTCGCGGATCAAGGAAGCCTGGCTATCGGCGAGGGCGATTTCGACGCAGTTTGTCGACTCGTTGCTCTTGGAGGACTTGCGCCAGGTCGCCGTTACGGCTTCGGCGTTCGGGATGAACGTCATGTGAGCTTGTCTCTCTGTTCGGTGATGAGGGCGAGTGAGTCGTCGAGGCCCAGGGCATCGGCCCGGATGGCGTCGAACTTCGCCGCGTACAGCTCCACGTCGGCGGCGTCCTCGACCCAGAGGTCGCTCAAGGTCCCTTCGACCAGGACGACATCGAGGTCCTGCCGCTGCGGAAATCCGAGGATGGTGAAGGCTCCGCCCATGCCGTGATGCGCGGGCGCGCCGATCGGCATGATCTGGATGTTGATGTTGGGCTGAGAAGCTCGGTCGGCGAGTCTCCCGAGTTGTTCTGCCATGACGTTCGGACCGCCGACCCCGGAACGGATGGCCGCCTCATGGATCACCGCCCACAGGGCGAGCGGCTCTGAGCGGGTCAGCGCGCTCTGGCGTGCCATGCGGACGTCGACGAGCGCCTCGACGTTGACCTCCCGGCGAATGCTGAGTTTCCTGATGATCTCGCGCGCGTAGGCCGGTGTCTGGAGCAGGCCGGGAATGAAGAAGCACTCATACGATCGCATCGATGCGGCGCTGGTTTCGAGCGCGATCAGATTGCCGAGCGGCTCACCGATGTGGGCGCTGTAGCTCTGCCACCACATCCCGCGCTGGGCGCCCCTCTTGGCCAGGTCCACGAGAGCGGAGATCAGCTCGTGGTCCTCGCAGCGATACAGGGCGAGCAGTCGCTTCACGTCGTCGGCCTTGATGGCGCCCCGACCGTTCTCGATGCGGGATAGCTTCGGCTGACTCATGCTGTTCAGCGATTCGGACACGTCGTCGTGCGAGAGGCCGGCCTCCTCCCGCTTCCGGCGCAACTCGGCCCCGAGTTGCCTGCGCCGAACCGTCGGACCTGCTGCTCCGGCCATCCCCGCCCCTTCTGAGCCTCAATGGGTCAGTCTGCCCTCCGGTGACCACCCTTGGCCACCGCCAACTGTCACTGTACGGGCCGTGATTGATGTTCGATTTGGATATATCCAAAATTTCAAGACGAGTTGCCAAAGGTGGATCGCTGGCCCCATGCTGATTGTGACGAGCTGCTCACTCACAGCAGCTCTCGAGTCTTGCTGTGTGTCGCCATGTCACGTCATCGGCTCCGAGTAGCGGCTTTGATCGATCATCAGCCAGCCGATGGTGCCCACTCGACTCCCCGGAGGTCTCCTCGTGTTCCCCCTTGGACTCCCCCCAGACTGGACCGCCGCGCGTGAGGAGTTGCGCGAGGCGATGGTGCGCGCCGGGTGGAAGCCCGACAGCGTCGCGGACGCCGAACTGGCGCTCTACGAACTCTTCATCAACGCCTGGCGCCACGGCGGCAGTCCGGCGCCCGTCGTCGTGGTCGTCGTCCTCGACCGCGTGCTCCGCGTCTCCGTCAGCGACGGCAGCCCGCTGCTGCCCATCCCGCGGAACAGCTCCGACCCCTACGAGGTGTCCGGCCGGGGCCTCCAGCTCGTCCGCTGCCTCACCAACCGCTTCGGGACGGACGCCCGCTCCTCCGGCAAGTCCGTCTGGTTCGAACTGGACTCCGCCGCATGAACGACACCCCGAACCGCCGGCACCCCATCGCGCTGGCCGACCCCAGGACCCGCAGCTACACCGAACCCCAGGTGGCCGCCCTGCTCGCCGAAGCCTGCGAACGGGGACGCAAGTTCGGCCTCATCTGGCCGTCGGCCACGACCGACAGCGTGGTGGACGGCCGCGTGCTCGTGCGCTTCGGCAACGCCCCCACGAGTACCGTCCTCAACCTCCTGAGCCTCCTCCTCGACCACGAGAAGGTCGAGGGCGGCCCGTGGGAGCCCTGAACCACCCCGGCGTCGCCCGAGCCGTTCTCGGTTTCGCCCTGCTCGTGCTCCTGCTCCTCGCCATCGCGGTCGTCGCACTCGGGGCACTCGCCGTCCTGCGGATGCCCCACCACCCCACCAACGACGACCCCGACCACCCCACCCCTCGCTCCCGCCCACCAACCCCCTAACCCCCACCCGCGCTGCCCGCGCAGGAAGTCGACCCAGCCGACTTCCTGCGCATCGGGTTGTAGCGGGAAACCGGTGTGCCCGGTGGCGACTTCAACGGATGGTTTGCGAGTCCGCCGTCCGCAACCACTGAGGGTGCGCGATGCCGACACGGAAGCGACCTGGTTAGGCTTCGCCCATGGCGAGCCAGCACCGTTCGACGGGTTTCACCGAGGCCCAGCTGTCGATCATTGACGAACTGAGTGCCCTGCCGTTCCCCGGGCAGGAAGGCAGACCGGGGAGCGGCGGCGGGTGGAGTGGGCCTGGATATCACGTGGCCGTGCTCCGGGAGAGCCAGGACTTCTGGGATGACCGTAGCGAGGAGACCGTCGAGGCGGCCGAGGAGGAGCTCGAAGCCGATCTTGATGCCCTGGTGGCCCTTCTGACCGCCCGCTGGGGCGCCCCCACGACAGTCGACCTGTGGCCGTATCTCGGGTTCGACAATCCGGACCCCGAGTTCATGGCTCCCGAGCCGCTGGGCTTCCTGGCCAACGTCGCCGGCAGCATGCAGATGTGGCGGCTGCCGGACCCTGGCCGATGGCTCGCGCTGGCCATCGGCCAGGCGGATCGGGAGCTGCCTTTCGAACTGCTTGCAGCCATTGGTGAGTCGCTCTCGCTCCCAGGATGAGCTGGGCCCGGAGGCCGCCAGGCGAAGCCGGACTTTGGGACGCTCCCGTCCAGGGCGTCTGTCGAAGGCGGTCACCGGGCCTCATGAACGCGATGGTAGGCGAACCAGACGCGGACCGACGGACCCGCTGCACCTTCCCGGTCGCGGCATCAGATCCTTGGAAGCTGCAAGGGGTTGCCCTTTTCCCCCGCGATACGGTGCTGCCATGTCTCGATCAGTCGAAACCGGAGCAGTGGTGTCCCCCGTCACCGCGGACGACGTCGACCTTGCCGTGCGGCTCGCGGTGGGCATCCTTCGGGACGCACCCCCGGACGGGTGGGGCGGTAAGGCCGGTTCGCTGGAGTGGGACTGCTGGGAGACCGTCGAGCACCTCGCCAACGACCTCTTGTACTACGCCGTGCAACTCGGGCCGCAGAGTCCGCCGCTGGACACCCATGTGCCTTTCGCGTTGCGCCGGAAGCGGCCGGACGGACCCGCGTACTTCGTCTTCGCGGAGCGTGATGCGGGTCCGGCCGGCCTGGTGCAGGTGCTGGAGGCGTGCGGCGCGCTGCTGGTCGCCATGGTGCGTACGACGCCGCCCCGGGTCCGCGCCCACCACGCCTCCGGGGTGTCGGATCCTGAAGGCTTTGCGGCGATGGGGGTGGTGGAGACGCTGGTGCACACGCACGATGTGGCGGAAGGCTTCGGGCTTGCCTGGACCCCGCCCTCCGCCCTCTGCTCGCGGGTGCTCGCCCGCCTGTTTCCGGAGGCTCCGGGCGGCGCGGATCCCTGGCTCACCCTGTTGTGGGCCACCGGCCGCGCCGAACTGCCGGGGCACCCTCGGCTCACCACGTGGCGCTGGCACAGCACAGCAGATCGTCCACGCTGAACACATCGGACCCGATCAAGGCCCCAGCCGAAGACCCCACCTCGACCGGCCCCCGGACCGCAGCTCGCAATCCACCGATCGAAGCCACAGCCGGCCGCTGGTGTGGGGTGAGGCCGGTGCTGTGTCGGCTTGTGGGTGGCAGTGCCCGCACCAGAAGTCGGCCTGTCCGACTTCTGGTGCGGGTCGTCCCGCCTGGGAGTGCTGTGTGCGTGGGAAGTCGGCTCGGCCGACTTCCGGCGTTGATCACGCCGCCTGCGCCTGCGATCACACAGGAAGTCGGCTCCGCCGACTTCCTGTGCGGGGCGTTGCCCTTGAGCGCGTTGGTATGCGGGGAGAGGGACACCCTCCTCGCGCCGAGGAAGGCGATCCCGGCGGTGTTGCCCCGCTGGGTGCCGTTGCTCGGTGGCGGGAACGTTCCGGCGCGGCTCTGGTGATGGCGGCTTGCGGCCGGCGTGGGGCCCACTGGTCGCCGCCGTCACCGGCGCCTACCGCCGTCGGCGCCCGTCGTGACCGATCGCGCGAGAAGTCGGACGGGCCGACTTCTCGCGCGCAGTGCGGAGGTGGCGCTCGGCGCGGAAAGTCGACCCCCTCGACTTCCTGTGTGAGATAGCGGGCACGGTGGTAGCCGACTTTGGCGCTGTGAGGGGGATGCGGCCGATGGCGCAGGAAGTCGGCGTGGCCGACTTTTGGTGCTGGGCACTGCGGAGGCCGCCGTTCGCAACCATCGGCTCACGGCTAGTGGAGCGGCTTCGTCCACGTGAGCGAGTAGCGGCGCAGCACGTGGCGGCGCCACCGCACGCCCGGAAGTAGGCGCCGTGCGGCGGTCCGGACCTCGGCGTAGCTCAGTGAGGCTTTCGCCACCGGCATGCCCTCCGGGGCGCTTGCCCGGCGCAGGAGCTTGATCACTCGGAAGAGCGGTGCCACCGTGAGCAGGAGTGCCCAGTCCACCGGGCTCTTCTCCTTCGCCATGCCAACTACGACCAGGACGCCGCCGGGGCGCAGCAGTTCGCGCATCCTCGTGAGTGCGGCCTCGAAGTCCATGTGGTGGATCGTCGTCACCGTGCATATGAAGTCGTATTCGTTCCGGGGGAGGTCGAGCTCGAAGAAGTCCCCGGTGAGGAATTCGAGGTCGGCCCGCGCCCGGGCGGCGGCGATCATCTCGGGCGACTTGTCGACACCGACGACCCGCTGCGCCCGTTCGGCGAGCTTCACCGCCAGCAGGCCGTCCCCGCACCCGACGTCCAGTGCCGTCCGGCACGCGGCGGGGACGGCGCGGAGGATGTCCGGGTGGCGGGCGACGTTGGTGTTCCAGTACGACTTCGGTTCAGGGCGGTGCATCGCGCCATTCTCGCGCCCTACGGCCGAGGTCGTGCACCCCGGGACCTAGGTCGGGCGGTCCTCTCGTCCGATGTGCGGGTGATCATCGCGGCCTACCGTGAGGCGCATGGAGATTCCCGAGCACCACCAGCGCACCGTCATCCCGCACATCATGCTCGACGGCGCCGCCGAGGCGATCCGCTTCTACGAGAAGGCCTTCGACGCCACCGAGCTGTTCCGGCTGGACGGCGACGACGGGCGGATCGTCCACGCGGAGATCGCCGTCCACGGCGCCACCCTCATGCTCGGCGACGCCCACACGGCCCCCTTCGCGCCCCCGACCCCCGCCGGAACGTCCGTCGCCCTGCACGTCTACGTCCCCGACGTCGACGCTCTCACCATCCAGGCGGTCGCCGCCGGCGCCGAACTCTTCGCCCCGCCCGCCGACATGCCCTACGGCGCCCGCCAGTCGATGCTCCGCGACCCGTTCGGCCACGTCTGGATCCTCCTCACCCCCCTCGCCGTCTGAGGCCGCTACTCGGTCAGCGCCGCCGTGATCGCCGCCTCGGCGTGGAGGCGGGCGGTGGGGAAGACGGGGACGGGGCTGTCGGCGGGGTGGACGAGGAGTTCGATCTCGGTGCAGCCGAGGATGACGCCCTCGGCGCCCTCCGCCACCAACTCGCCGATCACCCGGCGGAATTCGGCTCGCGACTCCTCGCGGACGAGGCCGACGCACAGTTCGTCGTAGATGATCCGGTGCACGAGGGCTCGGCTCTCCGCCGCCGGGACGAGGACGTCCAGGCCCCCGCTCGACGCCAACCGGCCGCGGTAGAAGTCCTGCTCCATCGTGAACGCCGTGCCCAGGAGCCCGACCCGGCGCAGGCCGGCCGTGCGGACGGCGGCGGCGGTGGCGTCGGCGAGGTGGAGGAGGGGGACGGAGACGGCGGACGCGACCTGGTCGGCGACCTTGTGCATGGTGTTGGTGCAGATCAGCAGCAGGTCGGCACCGGCCGCCTCCAGGGAGCGCGCGGCGCCGGCCAGGAGCTCGCCCGCCTCGGTCCAGCGGCCCTCGGCCTGGAGGCGTTCGACGGTGGCGAAGTCGACGGAGTAGAGCACGAGTCGGGCCGAATGCAGCCCGCCGAGGCGCTCCCGGGTGAGTTCGTTGAGGAGGCGGTAGTACTCGGCGGTGGATTCCCAGCTCATGCCGCCGATCAGGCCGAGGGTCTTCATGGCAGCCGAATATAAAGAGATCGATGGGTCAAGTGCAAATGCATAAGGATGACTTTTATAAGCCCATCAGTTCCGCGGAATGCGGTGTTGCCACTCCCGCGTGAAGACGACCGAGCCGGCCTCCAGGGCGCGGAGTTGGACGATGCTGATGAAGTGGGTGGCATCGCAGCGGAGTTGGGCGCGGGTCTGGAGGGTGACGTCCCAGCCGATGTCGGGGCGCTCCAGGCGGGTGGTGTGGTCGGTGCGGGCCTGGGCGCTGAGGGGGGCGTCGGTGAGGACGCGGTAGGCGGTCACGGTGTGCTCGTCGCGGACGAGGCCGTCGGGCTGGGTGCGGGTGCCGTCGGTGGCGGGGGAGAGCTCGGTGCGCCACTCGTGGCGGCCGATGTCGTGGACGGTGACGCGCTCGGGGCGGGCGGTGAGCGGTTCGGTGAGGTGGACGGCCAGCGGGTCGGGCAGCACCGGGGCTTCGAGGACGACCGGTGTCGCGCCCACGTCGGCGGCGAGGTGGCGGATGGGCAGGGTGAGGGCGCTGTGCGACGGGTCGACGGCGTACCCGGCGCCTTCGACGGCGGGCCACACCCAGGGCCAGTACACGGACGAGAGCGCGAGCCGCAGCCGGTGCCCGGTGGGGACGGCGTAGGCGCACGCGGCCAGTTCGACGGTGACGTCCGACGGTTCGGCGGCGGTGTCCGGCGCGACCAGCACCCCCCGCGTGATCAGCTCCGACGTCCCGTCCGGCCCGACCGCGCACAGCCGCGCGACGACCAGTGCCGACCGCTCGTCCCCGCGCAGCCGCAGCCGGACGGACGGGATGCCGAGGACCTCGACGGGCTCGGGCTGCGGCCGGGAGTCGAAGCAGACCGAGCGCCCGTCTTCCTCGCGCTGGTCCGGTGCCCGGTCCGCGGGCCGGCCAAGCGGGACGTAGGCGCCGGCGTTGAGGCCGGTGTGCTGGGGCGAGCGGACGTGGACGTAGCGGTCGTCGGAGGTGGTGCCGGCGGTCTGCAGCTGGCCGTCGAAGCCGTAGTGGATCTCGCGGACGTCGGGGGAGGGCCAGGCCTCGTCGCCGACCCAGCGGGTGCCGAGCAGGCTGCGCAGGGCGGGTTCCTTGCGGACGCCGGTGTCGATGTCGCGCAGCCAGTGGTCCCACCAGCGCAGGGTCTCGGGGAGGGTGTCCTCGGGCAGGCCGTGCGGCCAGGCGCCGACCAGGGCGCGGGCCTCGGGGGACGCGGCGAGCAGGCGCAGGACGAACGAGCAGGACGGGTCGCCCCAGCCGGCGATCGCGAGCGCGGGGACGGAGACCGGGACGGACGTCTCCCCGGCGGCGAGCCAGCGTTCGGCGGGCGGTTCGAGGGACTCCAGCCGGGCCAGCCACTGCGGGCGCCAGGCGTCGCCGACGTGGCGCGGGTCGGGCGGCCGGGCGGCGCCGGCGACGAGCGCGGTGAGCCGGGTGTGGAGGTCGGCGGCGAGGACGGCGCCGCCGAGCCGGTGGCCGCCCTCGGGGCAGGCGGCGACGACGGCGCGGACGGTCTCGGGGGAGCGCGCGGCGAGGTGCAGGGCCGTGGCGCCGGCCGCGCCGACGCCGAGCAGCCCGACCCGGCCGCTGCACCAGGGGCG
>NZ_JBFBDY010000044.1:11630-26447 GCF_040683475.1 Kitasatospora sp. NPDC093558
AGGGGCGGGCGGCGAGCCAGGCGATCACGGCGGTCCCGTCGGCGAGCTCGTGGTCGTCGCCGGGGGTGACGGGCAGGCCGCCGGAGTTGCCGTGGCCGCGGGTGTCGACCCGGACGGCGGCGTAACCGTGGCCGGCGTACCAGGGGTGGCGGCGGGCGTCGTCGGCGGCGGACCAGTCGGTGAGCCGTCCGGCGGAGTACTCCAGCAGGGCGGGGACGGGTTCGTCGCTGACCGGCCGCCACACGCGGGCGGACAGCTCGGTGCCGTCGGGCAGGGGGATGCGGACGTCCTCGCGCGTGGTGTGGAAGGGGTACGACGGCATTGCCGCTCCCATCGGGTCCCGGGCCGGTGAGCGCCGACAAGCAGAGAAGTGCCGGCGGGTGCCGGCAAGGGGGAGGCGCCGGCGGGTGCCGGCAAGGGAAGCACCGGCATTCCGACCCTAGGGGAGGAATGGGCCGATTTCCTGATGAATCAGGCGCGGCACTTCAGTATTTGCGAACAGGTTGCAACTGCCTGCCCATCGAGGGAAGGATGTCCCCGCACTCCGCTCCCCGAAAGGACCACCGCATGGCCGCCCCCGCCGCAGGCACCCCGTCCGTCAGATGGCGGGACCGGCTCACCCGTGAGGAGTGGATCCGGCTGGCCGGCATGGGCGGCTTCATCCTCGCGCTGCACGTGATCGGCTGGTTCACGCTGCTGGCGCTGGTCGCGCCCGAGCACTACGACGTCGGCGGCCAGGTCTTCGGCGCCGGCATGGGCCTGACCGCCTACACGCTCGGCATGCGGCACGCCTTCGACGCGGACCACATCGCGGCGATCGACAACACCACCCGCAAGCTGATGGGCCAGGGCAAGCGGCCGCTGTCGGTCGGCTTCTGGTTCTCGCTCGGCCACTCCTCGATCGTCTTCGGCCTCTGCGCCCTGCTGGCCTTCGGCATCCGCTCGCTCGCGGACCAGGTCGAGGCGGACGACTCGACGCTGCACCGGATGACGGGCCTGATCGGCACCACCGTCTCGGGGACGTTCCTGCTGCTGCTCGGCCTGATCAACCTGGGCGCCTTCAACGGCATCCTCAAGGTGTTCCGCAAGATGCGCGTGGGCGAGTACGACGAGGAGGAGCTGGAGCGCCAGCTGGAGAAGCGCGGTCTGATGAACCGCATCCTCGGCAAGGTCACCCGGGCGGTCACCAAGCCCTGGCACATGTACCCGGTGGGCCTGCTGTTCGGGCTCGGCTTCGACACCGCCACCGAGGTCTCGCTGCTGGTGCTGGCGGGCGGCGCGGCGGCCTTCTCGCTGCCCTGGTACGCGCTGCTGACGCTGCCGATCCTGTTCGCGGCCGGGATGAGCCTGCTGGACACGATCGACGGGTCGTTCATGAACTTCGCCTACGAGTGGGCGTTCTCGCGCCCGGTCCGCAAGATCTACTACAACCTGACCGTCACCGGCCTGTCCGTCCTGGTCGCGCTGGTGATCGGCCTGATCGAGCTGATCGGCCTGCTCGGCGAGAAGCTGGACATCACCGGCGGCCCGATCGGCTGGATCGGCGGCCTGGACCTCAACTTCGTCGGCTACGCGATCGTCGGCCTGTTTGTGGTCACCTGGGCCGGGGCGATCCTGTTCTGGAAGTACGGCAAGGTCGAGGAGAAGTGGTCGGCGGGCCTGGCCTCGGCCGGTACCGAGGCGGAGTAGCACGCCCGAGAACGGCTTCCGAACGCCGAAGGGGCGGTGGACCGGAGAACGGTCCGCCGCCCCTTCGGCGTTCGGGGGTCAGCGCAGCGCGGCCAGCACCGCGTCCGCCATCACCTTCTCGCCGGTCGCGTTCGGGTGGAACGGCACGGCCGGCGAGCCGGGCAGCGCGCCCTCGATCCAGCGGTCGTCCGAGCAGACGTCGTGCCCGGCGGTCGGGGTCGCGGTGTCGACGTAGGTCGCGCCGCCGGCGGCCGCGGTCGACTTCAGTGCGGCGTTCAGCCGGTCGAGGATGCCGTGCATGTACTCGACGTCGCCCGGGGTGACGGGCTGGCGCAGGACGCACGTCCTGCCGTCGGCGGGCAGGACGGACGGGTAGCCGACCAGCAGCACCTTGGCCTTGGGCGCCTTGGCGTGGATGCGCCCGAGCATGTCGGCGATGTGCGGCGCGATGTCGGTGCCGATCCGCTCGGCGAGGTCGTCGTTGCCGTACTGCCAGGACCACGTGCGCCAGTCCCAGTAGCCGTGGTGGTAGACGTCCTTGCAGGGCGTGCCGAGCGGGTTGACGACCGCTCCGGCGATGCAGGTGGCGACCAGTTCGCCGAGGCCGAGGTCGCTGGCCGCGAGGTCGTTGCCGCCGACGCCGAGGGTGACGAGGTCGGTGTCGGGGGTCACGGCGTCCAGCTGCGGGTCGTTGACCTTGAGGATCAGGTCGTACTGCGGCTCGGTGAGGTTCTTGACCTTGGCGGCGGCGCAGGTGACGTCGCCGTAGGTGCCCGCGCCCAGGGCGGCGGCGACGAGGTGGCCGTAGTTGTGGTCGGAGCGCAGGCACAGGCCGGCGGACTGGCCGGGGACGCCCGCGCCGGCGGCATAGGAGTCGCCGAGCGCCACGTAGTGCTTCGGGGCGGGGGTGGCCGCCTGGGCGCTGGTCGAGGTGAGCGCGAGCGCGGCGCCGAGGGCGATGGCGGCGAGCGCGGAATTCCGGGCGCGGCGGGTGCGCGCGCCGCGGGTGTTCTCGGTGGTGGACGGCTTTCGGGCAGGGCGGAGCACGGTTCCTCCTGGGGAAGAGAAACGACGAGGTGGGGGTCGTGCCAGCCGGGCGCCACAGCTACTACTCGCAGGTAAGTTACTGCCAGGTTTCGTGCCCGTCCATGCTTTGCGCGGAATTTCCCGAAAATGCGTCAGGTCCGGGCCGCCGGTTATTTCGAATTACGCTCCACTGTGTATCGAAGGTATTTCCGAAACGCCCAGGAGCGGAATGGCCGCGACTGCTTGTCACCTGCGGGCCGCGCCGGTTGACCCGACGTCGCCGCAGGCCGCAGTATCGGGCGCACAGCGACGGCGCTCGCCCCCCGCGCCGTCCGCACCCCCGGGACACCCCCGCGACGGAGGACTGCGCAATGGCCCTGGACGCCGACGTCATCGTCATCGGAGCGGGACTCGCCGGTCTCACCGCCACCGCCGAACTCGCCGACGCCGGACGGAAGGTGATCCTGCTCGACCAGGAGCCCGCGGCCTCGCTCGGCGGTCAGGCGCACTGGTCCTTCGGCGGCCTCTTCCTCGTCGACTCCCCCGAGCAGCGCCGGATGCGGATCCGCGACTCGCACGCCCTCGCGATGCGGGACTGGCTCGGCACGGCCGGCTTCGACCGGCCCGAGGACGCCTGGCCGCGCCGCTGGGCCGAGGCGTACGTCGACTTCGCGGCCGGCGAGAAGCGCGCCTGGCTGCACGCGATGGGCGTGCGGTTCTTCCCCGTGGTGGGCTGGGCCGAGCGCGGCGGCTTCCTCGCCGACGGGCCCGGCAACTCGGTGCCGCGCTTCCACATCACCTGGGGCACCGGGCCCGGACTGCTCGAACCCTTCGTCCGCAGGGTCCGCGCCGCGGCCGCCCGCGGGCTCGTCGACCTGCGGTTCCGTCACCGCGTCACCGGGCTCGCGGCCACCGCGGGCGTCACCGACACCGTCACCGGCGAGGTGCTGGAGCCCAGCGCGGCGGCCCGCGGCGAGGCCAGCTCGCGGGACGTCGCCGGACGGTTCGAACTGCGTGCCCAGGCCGTGATCGTCACGTCGGGCGGCATCGGCGGCAACCACGAACTCGTCCGCAAGGCCTGGCCGGCCCGGCTCGGCACCCCGCCCGCACGGCTGCTCTCCGGCGTGCCCGCACACGTCGACGGCCTGATGCTCGGCATCGCGGGCGCGGCCGGGGCGAACCTGGTCAACGGCGACCGCATGTGGCACTACACCGAGGGCATCGAGAACTGGGACCCGATCTGGGCCCGGCACGGCATCCGCATCCTGCCCGGACCGTCCTCGCTCTGGCTCGACGCCACCGGCCGCCGGCTGCCCGTGCCGCTGTTCCCCGGCTTCGACACCCTCGGCACGCTCGAACACATCATGTCCACCGGGCACGAGCACACCTGGTTCGTCCTCAACCAGCGCATCATCGAGAAGGAGTTCACCCTCTCCGGCTCCGAGCAGAACCCCGACCTGACCGGCAAGTCGGTGCGCGGCGTGCTCGGCCGCGCCCTGCCCGGCGCGCCCGGCCCGGTCCGGGCCCACCTGCGGCACGGGCCCGACTTCGTCGTCGCGGGCAACCTCCCGGACCTCGCCCGCGGCATGAACGCCAGGACCCGCCGGCCGCTGATCGACCCGGACGAGCTGCGCCGCACCGTCGAGAACCGCGACCGGCAGCTCGCCAACCCCTTCGCCAAGGACCTCCAGGTCACCGCGATCCACGGCGCCCGCCGCTACCTCGGCGACCGTCTGGTGCGCACCGCCGCCCCGCACCGCATCCTCGACCCGTCGGCGGCCCCGCTGATCGCCGTGCGTCTCACCATCCTGACGCGCAAGTCCCTGGGCGGGCTGGAGACCGACCTCGCCTCACGCGTCCTGCGGCCGGACGGCGAGGTGCTGCCGGGTCTGTACGCGGCGGGCGAGGCGGCGGGCTTCGGCGGCGGAGGCGTGCACGGCTACCGCTCGCTGGAGGGGACGTTCCTCGGCGGCTGCCTCTTCTCGGGCCGCGCGGCAGGGCGCGCGGCGGCGGAGGCGACGGCCTGACGGTTGGTCAATTCACCGTAGCTGCAGTCCGCTTGGCCCGGCGGAAGCTCACGGAGGCGATCTCGTCGGCGATCTCGTCGGCGAAGAACAGGACCGGGCCGAAGGCGAGCAGGGCGATCGCGCCGATCAGCTTGCCCGGCAGGGGAGGGGTTTCGGCATCGGTGCCGGTGTGCCAGACCACCCGCTCGCCGAGCTGCGCCAGGTTCACCGTCGCCGTGCCCTGCCGGTCCAGGACGAAGGCCTGGCCCGGCAGGACGGTGACGTCGACATCGCGCGGGCACGTGCCGTCCACCGGGTGCCCGTTGAGCGTGAACCGCCCGGCCCGGCAGGTGATCCGGTCCCCGGCGAGGGCCATGACCCGTTCGAGGAAGGCGTGGTCCGTCGCCGGCGGGGTGCCGAGGTAGTGGATCTCACCGCGCTGCACGTCTTCGGCCCGGACCCGGTCGGTGAGGAGCAGGTCGCCGTCCAGGGTCTTCGTCGCGTAGCCGGTGAGGAGCACGGCGAAGCCGAGGCCCGCCACGAGCAGTCCCGCCGTCCGGACCGCGATCCTCCGGAGCCGCTTTCCGTTCACCGGTCGGTGAGCCCCAGCCGGAGGTGGTCGACGTGGTAGACGGCCTGGTCGAGCAGCGCGGCCACGTGGTCGTCGTGCAGCGAGTAGACGACGGACCGGCCGCGGCGCTCGCCGACGACCAGGCCGAGGTTGCGCAGGAGCCGCAACTGGTGCGAGCAGGCGGACTGTTCGAGGCCGACGGCCTCGGCGAGTTCGGTCGCGGCCAGCGGGCCCTCGCGTAGCCGGCCGAGGATCAGCAGGCGGGAGGGGGTGGCCAGGGCCTGGAGGGTGGTGGCCACCTTGGCCGCGTTGGAGGCGTCCAGGCGCATCCGCGGTACGGCGCTGTCGGCGGTCACATGTCCCATGGGGGCATCCTACGGACCGCCCTCGGGCGGGCGGCACCCGCGGGAGGTCCGGAACCGTGCGGGTACGCTGCGGAGGCCGAACGGGCCGCCGGCTCAGCCGCCGACCAGCCGTTGACCGGCCGCCGACTCAGCCGTCGACGGGCCGCCGAACAGAGGAGAAGCCGTACCCATGAGCCGCCGAGACCGCGACCGCCCGCGCGCCGCCGCCTCCCCGGTGACCGTCACGGTCTGCCGCGGCTGCTGCTGCGGCACCGAGCAGAAGCACCCGGGCGTGGACCACGCCGGGCAGTACGAGCGGCTGCGCGAGGCGGTCGGCTCGGCGGGCCGGGTGCGGGCGGTCAAGTGCCTGGACGCGTGCACGCATTCGAACGTGGTCGTGGTCGGCCCGTCCGGCGAGGGCCGTGCGGCAGGGGGCCGGCCGGTGTGGCTGGGCTGGGTGCTGGCCGACGACATGATCGACGAGATCGCCGCCTGGGTGCACGCGGGCGGCCCCGGTGTCGTGGATCCGCCAGGGCTGCTCGACCTCCAGGAGATCGCGGTCTCCCGCCGCATCCGCGAGGGCCTGCCGGAGTGACGCCCCTGTCGTGACGCCTATCGCGGACCATGGTCTGGTTCTCGTGTGACCCATCGTCATGTTTCCTATGGCAAGCGACGGTTGGGGTTCCGGTGGCGCGGCGAAACCGCGGTGGACTCTGCCCGCGAACGGATGGATGGCGTGTGAACCGAGTTCCTCCGGACATCCCCGGGCGAGCCGTCGGAGGCCCCGACTACCATGGCCGGAGGCTCCGATCGGATCCGCCAGGGGAGGAAGACGATGACCACGGTCTGCCGCATCTGCGCGGGCACCGGCCGCACCGCCGGCCTCAGCTGCCGCACGTGCCAGGGCACCGGGACGACGGAGGTCGGCGGCGGGGGCGGCAACTGCTTCCTGTGCGACGGCACCGGGGTGTACGTCCGCTACCGGGTGGACGCGGGCGGCGCCAAGCACGCCTACCGCGACGAGATCTGCCGCACCTGCGACGGCACCGGCAACCGCGCGACCACGAGCTGGGACGAGCCGTCCGGCTGAGGCCCGACAGGGGGTCATGCCCGTTGCGAGTGGTGGGCCATGATTGGGCATCGGTGCCGCTGCGGACATGACCTTTGCGTGTTCTTGACCTTCTGTTGGTGTCCGGGTGGGATTCGCGCACCTGTCCGTTCACCGTGCGTCCGTGTGCGGGCAACGCTCCGCTGGAAGAGTCCCGCGCATGGATATCCCTCACATGGGCGTACCGGCCAAGCTCGCCGAACGCATGAGCATGGCCGAGCAGCACGAGTACCTGCGGGCCCGCTTCTCCCGTCGCCGGATGCTGCGCGCCGGTGCCGTCACGGTGGGCGCCATCGCGGTGGGCGGTGCGCTGGGCAGCGGCACCGCGTCCGCGGCGCCGGCCACCCCGCAGCTGCTGACGGGCGCCACGGCGGACGGGATCGACGGCGCGCTCGTGGCGCCGACCGGGCGTCACCTCCAGTTCGGCCCCGAGCCGGACACCCAGTTCCGCATCTCGTGGCAGGTGCCGGTGCCGGTCAAGAAGCCGTTCCTGCGCTTCGGCAAGCACCCGTGGGACCTCGGCCACAAGGTCGAGGCCGACGTGCGGGCGCTGCACACGCCCGCCCTGATCCCGGGCAGCCAGCCGGTGGACCAGTACTACCTGCACGTGGCGCTGGAGGACCTGGAGCCGGACACCACGTACTACTACGGCGTGGGCCACCAGGGCTTCGACCCGGCCTCGCAGCAGCAGATCTCCACGCTGAGCACCTTCCGCACCGCGCCCGCGCGCGACCGTCGCTGGGGCAAGGTGTACGAGCCGTTCACCTTCACCGCGTTCGGCGACCAGGGTGTCAGCGACCACGCCGTGAACAACGACAACATCATCCTGGCCCAGAACCCGTCGTTCCACCTGCACGCGGGCGACATCTGCTACGCCGACCCGATGGGCTCCGGCACGGACCCGGACAAGGCGAAGTACGACGCCAAGACCTGGGACAAGTTCCTGGTCCAGACCGAGACGGTCGCCGCCAAGGTGCCGTGGATGGTCTCCTACGGCAACCACGACATGGAGGCCTGGTACTCGGCCAACGGCTACGGCGGCGAGAACGCCCGCTTCTACCTGCCGGACAACGGGCCGGACCCGCGCGTCGTGCCGGGCGTCTACAGCTTCCGCTACAAGAACGTCGGCGTCATCTCGCTGGACGCCAACGACGTCTCCTACGAGATCCCGGTCAACCTCGGCATCTCGGCCGGCAAGCAGACCAAGTGGCTCGCCCGCACCCTCAAGGACCTGCGCAGCGACGAGACCGTCGACTTCATCGTGGTCTTCTTCCACCACTGCGCCTTCTCCACCACCGTCGCGCACGCCTCCGAGGGCGGCGTCCGCGAGGCCTGGGTGCCGCTGTTCGAGAAGTACCGCGTGGACCTGGTCATCAACGGCCACAACCACGTGTACGAGCGCACCGACGCGATCCTCGGCAACAAGGTCTCGAAGCAGCTGCCGAGCGGCGCCACGCTGGAGCCGGCCAAGGACGGCGTCGTGTACGTGACGGCGGGCGCGGCGGGCCGCAGCCTGTACAAGTTCGACGTGCCGGACACCCACGAGGGCAACGAGCACCGCCTCGACGAGGTGAAGACGTACTACTTCGCCAAGGGCCGCGAGAAGGTGTCCGAGACCGTCGAGTGGTCGCGGGTGCGGTACACCGACTACTCGTTCATCAAGGTCGACGTCACCCCGGGGCACCTGGGCCAGAAGTCGTCCATGAAGGTGACCGCGCTGTCCGACACCGGCAAGCAGGTCGACCACTTCACCGTCGTGCGGACCGTCGGCGAGGGCTGGGACTCCGGCGCGGACGACGACGGCGAGGGTGGCGGCTGGGGCTGGTAGGCCCCGAAGTCCCGAACCGGGCCCCGGTGTCGAGGAAACGTTCCATCCGACGGAACGGCCCTCGGCGCCGGGGCCTGGTCGTTGCGCGCGGGCTCAGCGCCGGGGTCCGTACATGATCACGCCGACCCCGGCGAGGCAGACCAGCGCGCCGATCACGTCGTAGCGGGTCGGCCGGAAGCCGTCCACGGCCACGCCCCACAGCAGCGAACCGGCCACGAACACCCCGCCGTACGCGGCCAGCACGCGGCCGAACGCGGCGTCGGGCTGCAGCGCGGCGACGAACCCGTACGCGCCGAGCACCACCACCCCCACGCCCGCCAGCCACCACGGCCGTTGCTCGCGCACGCTCTGCCACACGAGCCAGCAGCCGCCGATCTCGGCGAGCGCGGCGACGGCGAACAGGGCGATGGAGCGCAGGACGGTCATGCGTCGAGCGTAGGCGGTGGGAGGAGGCTCAGACCTGCCGGTACGTCGCCAGGAAGCGCCCGATGCGGTTGATCGCCGTCTCCAGGTCGTCGGCCCGGGGGAGGGTGACGAAGCGGAAGTGGTCCGGGCGGGGCCAGTTGAAGCCGGTGCCCTGGACGACGTGGATCTTCTCGCGGAGCAGCAGGTCCAGCACGAACTGCTCGTCGTCGACGATCTTGTGCACCGCCGGGTCCAGCCGGGCGAACGCGTACAGCGCGCCCTTGGGCTTGACGCAGCTGACGCCGGGGATCTCGTTGAGCGCCTTGTACGCGACGTCCCGCTGCTCGGTGAGCCGGCCGCCGGGCAGCACGAGGTCGTCGATGGACTGGTGGCCGCCGAGCGCGGCCTGGACGGCGAACTGCGCGGGCACGTTCGGGCACAGCCGCATGCCGGAGAGCATGGTCAGGCCCTCCAGGTAGTCCGAGGCGTGCTGCTTGGGCCCGGAGACGACCAGCCAGCCGCTGCGGAAGCCGGCCACCCGGTAGGCCTTGGACAGGCCGTTGAACGTGAGGGTGAGGACGTCGTCCGCGAGCGCGGCCAGGCAGTGGTGCTCGGTGCCGTCGTAGAGGATCTTGTCGTAGATCTCGTCGGCCAGGACCATCAGCCCGTGGCGCCGGGCGAGGTCGAGGATGCCCTCCAGGAGCTCCTTCGGGTACACCGCGCCGGTGGGGTTGTTGGGGTTGATGACCACGATCGCCTTGGTGCGGGCGGTGATCTTGGCGGCGATGTCGTCCAGGCTCGGGTACCAGTCGGCCACCTCGTCGCACAGGTAGTGGACGGCCTTGCCGCCGGCCAGCCGCACCACGGCCGTCCACAGCGGGTAGTCCGGCATCGGGACGAGCACCTCGTCGCCGTCGTCGACCAGCGCCGTGACGGCCATCTGGATCAGTTCGGAGGCGCCGTTGCCGAGGTACACGTCGTTGACGTCGACGCCCTCGACCCCGCGCTGCTGGTAGTACTGCACGACCGCGCGGCGGGCGGGCAGGATGCCGCGCGAGTCGCTGTACCCGTGCGCCTTGGGGAGGTTGCGGATGATGTCCTGGACGATCTCCTCGGGCGCCTCGAAGCCGAACGGTGCCGGGTTGCCGGTGTTCAGCCGCAGGACGCTGTGCCCGGCCTCCTCCAGCGCGTTGGCCTGGTCGACCACCGGGCCGCGGATCTCGTAGCACACGTCATTGAGCTTGCTGGACTGCCGAAACTCCATCTGCGGCCTCCCGACCGTCACCACCCGCATCGTTGCTTCTGCTTTGTTCTACCAAGTAAGCACTTGGAAAGTCCAACCTTTTGGCTATGCTGATCCACATGTCACGCCGAAGCTACGACCAGTACTGCGCCGTCGCCCGCGCCCTGGACGCGGTGGGGGAGCGCTGGAGTCTCCTGATCGTCCGTGAACTCCTCCGTGGCCCGCGCCGCTACACCGACCTGCACGCCGACCTGCCCGGCGTCTCCACCGACATCCTCGCCGCCCGGCTCAAGCAACTGGAGGGCGAAGGCCTCGCGCTGCGCCGCCGCCTCGAACGGCCCGCCAACGCCACGGTCTACGAGCTCACCGAGCGCGGACGCGAACTGCGGGGCGTCATCGAGGCGTTGGGCGAGTGGGGCCTGCCGGCCCTCGGCGAGCAGCGGCCGACGGACGCGGTGCGGGAGCACTGGGTCACGGGGGCTCCGGTCGGCGTGGACGCTGTCGTTTTGGGCTGATGAGGGAAGGCGGTCGACACCCCCGTGGCCGGCCGCCGCCCGTGCGCCCAGGATGGCGCGCACCGATAAACGGGCGATCGGTGCGCGATGAGCGGGGTGGGGGCGGCGGACCGGCGCGCTCCGGTCCGAGCGTACGATCGTCGGATCACGGAGCAGTCGGAGGAGAGCGGAGAGCGCCCGTGCCCACCACGTACCGCAGTTACGTCGCCGTCGGGGACTCCTTCACCGAAGGCATGTGCGACGACCTGATGCCTGACGGCCACTACCGCGGCTGGGCCGACCGGGTCGCCTCCGCCCTCGCGGACGAACTCGCGCACGAACTGGTGGACGGGCCGGCGGACGCGGCCGGGGCCGACGGTTTCCGCTACGCCAACCTCGCCGTCCGCGGCAAGCTCATCGGCCAGATCCACGACGAACAGCTCGCCGCCGCCGCCGGGATGGGCGCCGACCTCGTCACCCTCGCCGGCGGCCTCAACGACGTGCTGCGCCCCGGCTGCGACATCGCCGAGGTCGAGCGGCTGCTCGGCCGCTGCGCCACCGCACTGCGCGCCACCGGCGCCACCGTCGTCATGTTCACCAGCACCGACCCCAGCCGCAGGATGGCCGGCGGCGCCCGGCTCCTGCCCACCATCCTGCGGATGAAGGCCTTCGTGCACGAGCTCGGCCAGGACGACGGCATCGCCGTGGTCGACCTCTTCTCCGCGCCCTGCTTCGACGACCGCCGGCTCTGGGCCGAGGACCGCCTGCACCTCTCGCCCGAGGGCCACCGCCGCGTCGCCGCCGCCGTCCTGGAGGCGATCGGCCGCCCTGCCGACTTCGACTGGCGCGCACCGCTGCCGCCCGCCGCCCCGCGCGGCCGCACCGAGAAGCTGAGCGCCGACGCCCGCTGGATCGGCTCCCACCTCGGCCCGTGGATCGGCCGCCGCCTCACCGGCCGCTCCTCCGGCGACGGCCGCCCGCCGAAGCGCCCGGAGCTGCTGCCCTACCGCTGAAGCGCCGGGGCTGCTGCCCTACCGCCGGCCGCCGTCCTGCCCCTGGGCCTCAGACTCCAGGACGAGGCTCGCCATCGGGGCGTGGACCGTCCAGCCGAGTGCCGAGTACAGCGCGCGGCCGTCCGGGGTGCCCACCAGGACGGCCTGGTCGGCACCGGCCTCGCGGGCGGCGTGCTGGAGCGTGCCCATCACGATGCTGCCCAGGCCCCGGCGGCGGTGGTCCGGGGACGTGACGATCTGGTCCGGCACGGCGACCGGGCCCGCCAGGCCCGCCTGTCCGCGGGCGGCGAGGTGGCCGGCCGCGGTGCGGACCAGCGTGCGGACGACGCCGCCGCGGGTCCAGGTGGTGACGGTGTAACCGGCCGGCGGCGCGGGGCGTGCGGCGCCGTCGAGGGGCAGGCTCATCAGGAAGCCCGGCACGTCCAGCCGCCACTCGGGCCCCAGCCAGGGGCGGACGGTGTCGTCCTCCGCGAACAGCTTGAGCCAGGTGCCGGGGGCCGTCGTCGCCCCGGCGATCTTGCGGACGTCGCCCTCGACGGGCCGCGGCAGCACGTGCCGGGCGACCTCGCCGGTCGGCGACCCGACGTCGATGCTCCAGCCCCACGGCTCGGCGACGGGTTCGGCGGCGCCCCGGGAGGCGACCCAGCCGGAGATCCAGCGGCGGACGAGTTCCGTGGTGTCCGGGTCCTGCATCGGTCTACCCCCGCGTGTAAGAGATGAACTTGTACTGCACACCTTACCTACGGGGGAGGGGCACGGCCAGGGCCGCAGTAGGCTTGGCGGGTTCGACGCACCGGAACGACGCGGTGCTCCCATGCCGGAAGGACCGCAGCACGTGAGTCGACCGCTCCCCGTTGAACTCCGATCCGACTGCACCAGCTGCTTCGGGCTCTGCTGCGTCGCCCTCCCGTTCGCCGCGGGCACCGACTTCGCGGTCGACAAGGCCGCCGGCACCCCCTGCCGCAACCTGCAGACCGACTTCACCTGCGGGATCCACGCACGGCTGCGCGACACCGGCTTCCAGGGCTGCACCGTCTACGACTGCTTCGGCGCCGGCCAGCGCGTCTCCCAGGTCGCGTACGGCGGGCGCAGCTGGCGCGAGGAGCCGGGGAGTGCGCGGGAGATGTTCGACGTCTTCCCGGTCGTGCGGCAGCTGCACGAGCTGATGGCCTACCTCGGCGAGGCGCTCGGCTTCGAGGCTGCCCGCGCCGTCCACCCCGAGCTGCGGGAGGCCCTGGAGGCGACCGACCGGCTCGCCGGTGGCACGCCGCAGGAGGTTCTCGCCGTCGACGTGAACGCGCACCGGCAGCGCGTCAGCGAGCTCCTGCTGCGGGCGAGCGAGCACGTCCGCGCCGCCGTCCCGCGCCGCCGTGAGCACCGCGGCGCCGACCTCTTCGGAGCCCGCCTGCGCGGCGCCGACCTGCGCGGCGCGAACCTCCGCGGGGCGCTGCTGGTGGCCGCCGACCTGGGCGGCGCCGACCTGCGGCTCGCCGACCTCATCGGCGCCGACCTCCGCGACGCCAATCTGGCGGGTGCCGACCTCACCGAGGCCCTCTTCCTCACCCAGGCCCAACTCAACGCCGCCCGCGGCGACGCCACCACCCGCCTCCCCGCGAGCCTGACCCGCCCCACCCACTGGCCCGATTCGGCCCCGGCGGACACCCCCCGGCAGGCCACCCCGCGCAAGCCCCGCAGCGCCGGCCGCCCCGGCGCCGCCCGGCCGCGCCGCCGGTAGGGGGACTGCGGCAGGGTTATGGCGCGGCCGGAGCGCGGGGCAAGTAGGTGGACCTGCCCCGCAGGTGCTCACGGCTCGGGGTGGGGTGTGTCCTCGGGCACGACGTTGGCGATCCGCACGGTCGGAGGCCACGGCGGCGCGGGCGCGTAGGCATGCACGACGTTGACGGCTGGGCGTCCGGCCGCTGGGTCGCCCTCTATGCGGGTGGAGTACAGCTCGACCTGTTGCCCGCTTTCGGTGATCGTGCGGATGTGGCGGCCGAGTCGGGGGCGGTGCTCAAGCTCGGCGCGCAGCGTTTCCAGAGCCTCGGCGACACCGAGTTCCTTGGCGCGCTGGGCGGCGCGGTCGGTGACGGCCGCGATCGCGCCGTGACTCGCACCGCCCTCGTCGTGCGGGTGGTTCACTCGGCGGCCTGCCGCGACAGGAGCTCGTTCGCGACCTCGTCCATGGCGTCGGCGGTCTCGCGGTCGGCGGCGAGCAGCACCCGGCCCCGGTAAGCGGCGACGATCTCGGCGACCGCGACGAGGTCGACCACCGTGCCGACCTCGCCGACCTGGTCGAGCTGGTCGACCGGCACCCGGCGGAGCAACTGCTCGGCGAGCTCGGCGTCCAGTCGCTCCGCGTCGCCGGGGTAGCCGTGGCCGGCCCGCAGCGCGGCCCGCAGCTCCTGCACTGTGGTCATCGGCGGCAGGTCCGGTCGGTCCCCGCTGCGCCCGTGTTCGGCCATCCCCACCAACCCCTTCTCTGTCGGCCTCCCGGCGACTGGGTCGGGCCCTGTATTCCCCAACGGTAGCTGTCCTGTGCCGGATTGCGGGGCCGCTCGGTCGGCTGTGATCTGCCCCTGCGATGGCAGTGGTGGGCGTCACCGTCCCGGCGGGGTGTGAGCAGCCTTCCCTCGGCTTGACCGAAGCATGATATTGACCCGAGTAGATTCTTTACTGGGTTCAGCTATTCTGGCTTCGTACGTTCGGTGGCGACGGTCGGGAGGTCTTGGCATGGTGACGGGGATCGACGGCGAGCTCGCGCGGGAGCGGGCCCATGTCGCCCGGTGTCGGGAGGCGCTCGCTCGGCAGGTGGACGATGCCGGGTACCAGGTGATCGCGGGCGAGGACGTGTCGGGTGACGGCGCGAGTGCGGAGGCGCTCGGCCGGTACCTGCGGACCCGGGCCCGGCGGATGGCGGAACTGCCGGACAGTCCGGCCTTCTTCGGCCGGCTCGACTTCGGTGACGCCCCGGCGGCCGGCGAGCACCGGGGGCAGCGCTACTACGTGGGCCGCCGCCGGATCTCCGAGGATCCGACCGTGCCGCCCCTGGTGGTCGACTGGCGGGCGCCGGTCTCCCGGGTCTTCTACCAG
>NZ_JBFBDY010000045.1:0-26400 GCF_040683475.1 Kitasatospora sp. NPDC093558
TGGTGCACGGCGACAGGGATCTGCCCTCCTGGTGCAGTCGCCCGGCGGACCGCCGTGTCGGCGCGGGCGCGCCCGGCCGGTCGGCGTTCGATGGCCGCCATGCGCGTCCGCCAGCTCACCGCCGCAGCCGCCGCGCTGCTGCTCGCCGCCGTCCTCGGCGGCTGCTCCGACCGCCCGGCCCCGGCCCGGCCCCCGGCCCCCGAGCCCCTCCCCGAGGTCACCGCCGCCACCGGGGACGTCCGGCCCGTCGACCGCACCGCCGTCCGCGACGGCGGGACGCTGCGCTGGGCCGTCGACCGCGTCCCCGCGACGCTCAACGTCTACCAGCCCGCCGCGACCGCCGACTCCGCGCTGCTCGCGCACGCCCTCTACCCGTCGCTCTTCCGGCCCGACGGGCACGGGCGGCTCGTCCCCGACCCGGACTACCTGGCCGGCGCCGAATCCACGCCGCCCGGGCAGCAGCCGCAGGTCGTCACCTACCGGCTCAACCCGCACGCCGTCTGGAGCGACGGCACCCCGCTGACGGCCGCCGACCTCATCGCCCAGCGGGCCGCGCTCTCCGGCCTCGACCCGGCCTATGGGAGCGGGCACCCGGCCGGGTACGACGCCATCGACGCGATCGGCCAGGGCGCCGACCCGCACGAGGTCAAGGTCACCTTCCGGCGGCCCTTCGCCGAGTGGCAGTCCCTCTTCGGCCCGCTGTACCCGGCGGCCGAGACGTCCACCGCCGCCTCGTTCAACCAGGCGCTCACGGGCGGCGGCCACCTCGGCGCCGGGCCGTACACGGTGTCCCGGTACGACGCCGAGGACGGGCTCGTGACGGTGGTGCGCAACCCGCTCTGGTGGGGCGACCGGCCGAACGCCGACCGGATCGACTTCCTCGCGGTGGCGCCCGAACGGCGGATCGACGCGCTGGACCAGGACCGGCTCGACATCGCCCCGATCACCGCGGCCGTGGACCGGGCGGTGCCCCCGGCGCCGACCGCGAGCCCCTCGGCGGCCGCCCCGCCCGCCGCCGCGCCAGCCGCCCCGCCCGCCGCCGCGCCCGGGGCGGCGGCGCTCGCCCTGCGGCGCGCCGAGTCGCTGCCCGGCGTCACCGTGCACCGGGCCACCGCGGCCTCGCTCACCCAGCTCACCCTCAACGCCGCCCGGGCCCCGCTCACCGACCCGGCGCTGCGCCTCGCCGTCGGCCGGGCCGTCGACCGGCGGCGCGTCGCCGACGCGGCCCTCACCCCGCTCGGCATCGCCCCGGCCGCGCTGGGCAGCCACCTCCTCGCGGGCGACCAGGACGGCTACCGCGACAACAGCGCCGCCGCCGGCCCCGCCGACGCCGCCCGGCTGTTCGACGAGGCCGGGTGGAAGCGCCCGGACGGCGGCGGCCCGCGGACCAAGGACGGCAAGGCCCTCGCCCTCGACCTGCTCGTCCCGGCCGGCTCCGCGACCGCGAAGCGCACCGCCGACGCCCTCACGGCCGGCCTCGCCGAGCAGGGCGTCGCCCTGCGGACGGTGACCGCGCCCGCCGACACCTTCGTCAAGGACCACCTCGCGGTGGGGGACTACGACCTCGCCCTGTTCTCCTGGCCGGCCGGCCCCGGCCCGGCGAGCCTGCAGCGCCCGGCCTACGCCAAGCCCCGGCCGGACCAGGACGGCGCGCTCGACCCCGGCAGCAACTACGGCCGCAGCGGCACCGAGGAGATCGACCGCCTCTTCGACCGGGCGGCCGGCGAACTCGACCCGGCCACCCGCCTGGACCTGCTCCAGGAGGCGGACGTCCGGATCTGGCAGCTCGGCCACTCGGTGCCGCTCTACCAGCGGCCGGAGCTGGTCGGCGTCCGCTCGGGCGTGGCCGGGGCCGGGGTGTGGGGCTTCGACTGGCCGCGCTTCCAGGACGTCGGGTGGTCCCGGACGCCGTAGCCCGGCGTGACCTGACTGTGATGTTGATCCCGCCGGATGGGCTCGTTTCTGCCCCGGTGCGCCCTTCCCCGTACCATAGGAGAAAGCCGAGGCATGTCCAGATGCCCGGCGGGTGGACCGGTAGTAGCAGGCGAACGGGTGACGGCGGCCGAACAGCGGCCGCAAGTGCGCGTCTCGCGGCCGGGCGCCGTAACCCACGATTCCGGGAGAATCCGCTAGGCATGCCCACGCGCAACGACATCCGTAACGTCGCCATCGTCGCCCACGTCGACCACGGCAAGACCACCCTGGTCGACGCCATGCTGAAGCAGGCCGGCGCCTTCGCCGCCCACCAGCAGCTCGACGACCGCATGATGGACTCGAACGACCTGGAGCGCGAGAAGGGCATCACCATTCTCGCGAAGAACACGGCGGTCAAGTACCACCCCAAGGACGGTGGCGCGCCGATCACCATCAACATCATCGACACCCCGGGCCACGCCGACTTCGGTGGCGAGGTCGAGCGCGGTCTGTCGATGGTGGACGCGGTCGTGCTCCTCGTCGACGCCTCCGAGGGCCCGCTGCCGCAGACCCGCTTCGTGCTCCGCAAGGCGCTCTCGGCCCGTCTGCCCGTCATCCTCTGCATCAACAAGACGGACCGCCCGGACTCCCGGATCGACGAGGTCATCAACGAGACCTACGACCTCTTCCTGGACCTGGACGCCGACGAGGACCAGATCGAGTTCCCGATCGTCTACGCGTGCGCGCGTGACGGCGTCGCCTCGCTGACCAAGCCGGAGAACGGCACCGTCCCGGCCGACAGCACCAGCCTGGAGCCGTTCTTCTCCACCCTGCTGGAGCACGTCCCGGCCCCGAGCTACGACGAGGACGCCCCCCTCCAGGCCCACGTCACCAACCTGGACGCCGACAACTTCCTCGGCCGCATCGCGCTCCTGCGCGTCGAGCAGGGCGAGCTGCGCAAGGGCCAGACCGTGGCCTGGATCAAGCGCGACGGCTCGATCCAGAACGTCCGCATCTCCGAGCTGCTGATGACCGAGGCGCTCACCCGCAAGCCGGCCGAGGTCGCGGGCCCCGGTGACATCTGCGCCGTCGCCGGCATCTCCGACATCATGATCGGCGAGACCCTGGCCGACCCGGAGAACCCGGTCGCGCTGCCGCTGATCACGGTGGACGAGCCGGCCATCTCGATGACCATCGGCACCAACACCTCGCCGCTCGTCGGCCGCGGTGGCAGCGGCAAGGGCGCGGACGCCAAGTCCGGCGCCAAGGTCGACCGCAAGGTCACCGCCCGCCAGGTGAAGGACCGCCTGGACCGCGAGCTCATCGGTAACGTCTCGCTGCGCGTCCTGGACACCGAGCGCCCGGACGCCTGGGAGGTGCAGGGCCGCGGTGAGCTGGCGCTGGCCATCCTCATCGAGACCATGCGCCGCGAGGGCTTCGAGCTGACCGTCGGCAAGCCGCAGGTGGTCACCAAGGAGGTCAACGGCAAGACGCACGAGCCGGTCGAGCGCCTCACCGTGGACGTCCCCGAGGAGCACATGGGCGCCGTCACCCAGCTCATGGGCATCCGCAAGGGCCGGATGGACAACATGTCCAACCACGGCTCGGGCTGGGTCCGTATGGAGTTCGTCGTGCCGTCCCGCGGCCTGATCGGCTTCCGTACCGAGTTCCTCACCAACACCCGCGGCACCGGCATCGCCCACTCGATCCACGAGGGCCACGAGCCGTGGTTCGGCACGCTGACGACCCGCAACAACGGCTCGCTGGTCGCCGACCGGGCCGGCGTGGTCACCGCCTTCGCGATGACCAACCTGCAGGAGCGCGGCGTGCTCTTCTGCGAGCCGGGCACCGAGGTGTACGAGGGCATGATCGTCGGCGAGAACTCGCGCTCCGACGACATGGACGTGAACATCACCAAGGAGAAGAAGCTCACCAACATGCGGTCCTCGACCGCCGACGTGGCCGAGTCGATCGTCCCGCCGCGCAAGCTCTCGCTGGAGCAGTCGCTGGAGTTCTGCCGCGAGGACGAGTGCATCGAGGTGACCCCGGAAACGGTTCGCATCCGCAAGGTCGTCCTGGACCAGAAGGACCGCGGCCGCACCGCGTCGCGCGCCAAGAAGGCGTGATCCCGACAGTTTGATCGGCCTTTGGCCGGAAAGTTCCGCCCCCCTTTCCAGTGGAGAGGGGGGCGAACTTTTTCAATCACCCCAAGTTGTCGATGCGCGTATAAACGGAATAGCGCCTATCACACTGGAGTGTCCGCTGAGCGAACATGACAGTCCGTCATTCATGACGACTGTCCGTTTGGTACCTGTCTGGCTATGTCTCATATGTCCGGTTTTCGAAACTTACCGACCGTTCATGTGACCTAATTGAGATCGGCAGTGGTCACTTTCGTGTCCGTGCGTGACGGATAGTGGAGCCAGTCAGGCTCGGGTCAAGGGTTAACGCGCAGGGGTGCGCGCCGAAACCACGAGCGCGGACGGCACCGCGGATCCGGTATCAACCACCCGCAGTGCTCTCCTCGTTGGAAAGTCGATTTCAGGAGGCATCCCCCATGCGTGGTGCAACCCAGACCAAGTGGCTCGTCGCGGCGACCGCGATCGCCCTGGCCGCGACCGCTTGCAGCACCAGCTCGAAGAGCAGCGACTCGGCCTCGAAGGACGGCGGCAGCATCGCCGTCCAGTCCGGTGAGCCCCAGCACGGTCTGGTTCCGCAGAACACTGCGGAGTCCGAGGGTTCCGAGATCCTGTACAACCTCTTCAGCGGCCTGGTCAAGTACGACATCCAGACCAACGCGCCGAAGCTCGACATGGCCGAGTCGATCGAGTCCGCGGACAGCACGACCTGGACGATCAAGCTCAAGGACGGCTACACCTTCCACAACGGCGAGAAGGTCACCGCCAAGTCCTACGTGGACGCCTGGAACTGGGGTGCCAACCAGGACAACGCCGCCGAGGGCCTGCCCTTCTACGACAAGATCCTCGGCTCCGAGGAGCTGGCCCCGGGCAAGGACAAGAAGCCCACCGCCAAGGAGCTCAAGGGCCTGAAGGTCGTCGACGACAAGACCTTCACCGTCACCCTGAAGTCGCCGTTCTCCCAGTTCAAGACGATGCTGGGTTACAACCCGTTCTACCCGCTGCCGACGGCGTTCTTCTCGGACCCGAAGGCCTTCGGTGAGCACCCCATCGGCAACGGTCCCTTCCAGATGGACGGCGACTGGGAGCACAACAAGCAGATCAAGGTCAAGCGTTACGACAACTACGGTGGCGCCAAGGCTCACCTGCAGAACGTGACCTTCAAGATCTACGACAACCTGGACACCGCGTACAACGACCTGCGCGCCGACAACATCCAGGCCACCAACAAGCTCCCGATCTCCGCGATGTCCACCGTCGCCAGCGAGTTCGGCGACCGCTACATCAACAAGCCGGAGTCGGGCGTCGGTTACATCGGCTTCCCGATCGCCTACAACCCGGCCTTCCAGAAGCCGGAGATCCGCAAGGCGATCTCGATGGCGATCGACCGTGACTCGATCACCAAGACGATCTTCGCCGGCACCCGCGTCCCGGCCTCGGACTTCATCAGCCCGCTGATCAACGGCTACCGCAAGGACGCCTGCGGCGACGCCTGCAAGTACGACCCGGCCAAGGCCAAGGACCTCTTCACCCAGGCCGGCGGTCTGCCGAACAACACCCTGGAGCTCGGCTACAACGCCGATGGCGGCCACAAGGAGTGGATCGAGGCCGTCGGCAACCAGCTGAAGAAGAACCTCGGCGTCGAGGTCACCTTCAAGCCGTTCGAGAAGTTCGGCAAGATCCTGGACGCGCTGCAGGCCAAGCAGTACCAGGGCGCCTTCCGCATGGCCTGGTCGATGGACTACCCGTCGATCGAGGACTACCTGCGCCCGATCTTCTCGAAGGTCGCCATCGACAGCGGCTCGAACTACGGCGGTTACGTCAACGACCAGTTCGAGACCCTGCTGAACCAGGCCGACGCGGCGAAGACCGAGGACGAGGGCATCAAGCTCTACCAGCAGGCCGACGACATCCTGATCAAGGACATGCCGTACATCCCGGTCTACACGTACCAGTCCTCCGCTGCGTACAGCAAGAAGATCAAGAACTTCAACACGGATGCGCAGATGCGCTTCGACCTGAGTGTGATTGAGATGGCCGGCTGATCCGGTAGTCAGACGATCGGGGGCGGGCGGACCGGACCACAGTCCGGCTCTGCCCGCCTCCCTTCCTTGTCCGAAAGTATGGAGGTCTGATGGGCCGCTATGTGATCCGCCGGTTGATACAGGCGATCCCTGTTCTCATCGGTGCGACGTTCCTGATCTACGCGATCGTCTTCTTCCTGCCCGGTGACCCGGTGCAGGCGCTCGCGGGCGAGAAGCGCGCCGACCCGATCGTGGCGGCGATGATCCGCCAGAGGTACCACCTGGACGAGCCGTTCTTCGTTCAGTACTGGGACTACATCTCGGGTGTCTTCCGCGGTGACCTGGGCGAGAGCCTGCAAGGTCGCAAGGTGGCCGACATGCTCGGCGAAGCGTTCCCGTACACCGTCAACCTCGCTGTGGTGGCGTTCGTCATCGAGGCGGTCGTCGGTGTGGCGGCGGGTGTCATGGCGGCCCTGCGCAAGGGCAAGTTCCTCGACCAGCTGGTCCTCATCAGCACCCTGCTGGTCATCTCGGTCCCGGTGTTCGTCACCGGCTTCATCCTCCAGCTGGTGCTCGGCGTCCAGCTGAAGAACTCGTACGGCATCGACTTCTTCTCGGTCTCCTTCAACGAAGAGGACGGGATCCGCGCGTACCTGCTGCCGGCCTTCGTCCTCGCGTCGCTGTCGCTCGCGTACGTCGCCCGGCTGACCCGCACCAGCCTGATGGAGACCATGCGCGCGGACTACGTCCGCACCGCGGTCGCCAAGGGCCTGAAGCGCCGTCGGGTGATCGTCCGGCACGCGCTGCGCAACGCCCTGATCCCGATCGTCACCTTCCTCGGTGCCGACCTCGGTGGCCTCATGGGCGGCGCGGTGATCACCGAGAAGATCTTCAACATGCACGGCATCGGTGGCCTCATCGCCCAGGCCGTGTACCAGAAGCAGGGCACGGTCATCGTCGGCATCGTCACGCTGCTGGTGCTGATCTACCTCCTGACCACCCTGCTCGTGGACATGCTGTACGCCGTGCTCGACCCGAGGATTCGCTATGAGTGACACCATCACCAAGGACGCCTCGGCGCCGGCCGGGGGCAACGACCCGAAGACCGCGCCGGCGAAGACCGAGAAGCCGGAGCGCGTCGCCAGCCTGTGGTCGGACGCGATCCGCGACCTGCGCCGCAACCCGCTGTTCATCATCGGCGGCGTGCTGGTGCTGGCGCTGATCGTCATCTCGGTCGTGCCGGGGTGGTTCACCGACGGCAGCCCGTTCGACAACGGCGCGTGCGACCTGTCGCACTCGCTGGAGCGCCCGAGCGCCGACCACTGGTTCGGCTACGACGTCCAGGGCTGCGACAACTACACCCGCACCATCTGGGGCGCCCGCAACTCGATCATCGTCGGCATCCTGACCACTACCGTGGTCACCCTGGTCGGCTCCCTCCTCGGCCTGTGGGCCGGCTGGAAGGGCGGGGTCATCGACTCGATCCTGTCGCGCGTGACCGAGATCTTCTTCTCGATCCCGACCCTGCTCGGCGGCATGCTGATCATGTCGATGCTGCCGTTCTCGGGCAACGCCTACAGCGTCTCGCTGGTGATGGCCGTCCTCGGCTGGCCGCAGATCTTCCGCATCATGCGCGCCTCCGTGCTGTCCAACAAGAACAACGACTACGTGATGGCCGCCCGCGCCCTGGGCGCCGGCGCGGGCCGGATCACCTTCCGGCACATCCTGCCGAACGCCATCGCGCCGGTCATCGTCGTCGCCGCGATCAGCCTGGGTGTCTTCATCGGCGCCGAGGCCGCCCTGTCCTACCTGGGCATCGGCGTCCAGTCCCCGCAGATCTCCTGGGGCCTGATGATCAGCGACGCCCAGGTCCGCTTCCTGGCGGCCCCGCACGTGCTGCTCTTCCCCGCCGCGGTCCTGAGCGTCACCGTGCTGGCCTTCATCATGCTCGGCGACGCGGTGCGCGACGCCCTCGACCCGAAGCTCCGCTGAGAGAAGAGGTGACGACCCGATGACCACCGTGATCGAGAAGAACCAGAAGAGCGGCCGGCTCGAAGTTGGCACCCCGCTGCTGGAGGTCAAGGACCTCCACGTGGAGTTCCACACCCGGGACGGCGTCGCGAAGGCCGTGAACGGCGTCAACTACTCCGTGGCCGCCGGTGAGACCCTGGCGGTGCTCGGCGAGTCCGGCTCCGGCAAGTCGGTGACCGCCCAGACCATCATGGGCATCCTCGACATGCCGCCCGGCAAGATCAGCCAGGGCCAGATCCTCTTCCGCGGCCAGGACATGCTGGCCATGAAGGAGGAGGAGCGCCGGCTGATCCGCGGCCAGAAGATCGCGATGATCTTCCAGGACGCGCTGTCCTCGCTGAACCCCGTCATGACCGTCGGCGCCCAGCTGGGCGAGATGTTCCGGGTGCACCGCGGCGCCTCCAAGAAGGAGGCCCGGGAGAAGGCCATCGAGCTGATGGAGCGGGTCCGCATCCCCGCCGCCAGGCAGCGCGTGGGCGACTACCCGCACCAGTTCTCCGGCGGCATGCGCCAGCGCATCATGATCGCCATGGCGCTCTCCATGGAGCCCGACCTGATCATCGCCGACGAGCCCACCACCGCCCTGGACGTGACCGTCCAGGCCCAGGTGATGGACCTGCTCGCCGAGCTGCAGGCCGAGTACAACATGGGCCTGATCCTGATCACCCACGACCTCGGCGTGGTCGCCGACGTCGCGGACAAGATCGCCGTCATGTACGCCGGCCGGATCGTCGAGACCGCCCCGGTGCGCGAGCTGTACGCCAACCCGGCGCACCCGTACACCAAGGGCCTCCTGCGGTCCATCCCGCGCCTGGACCAGAAGGGCCAGGAGCTGTACGCGATCAAGGGTCTGCCCCCGAACCTGCTGAAGGTCCCGGCCGGCTGCGCGTTCAACCCCCGCTGTGACGTCGCCACCGACCTGTGCCGCACGGAGATCCCCGCGCTGCACCAGGTGACCGACAAGGACGGCAAGGAGCTCACCGGCCGCCGCAGCGCGTGCCACCTCTGGAAGGAGACCCTCCATGGCTGAGCCCATCCTGGAGGTCAAGGACCTGGTCAAGCACTACCCGCTGACCCAGGGCATCCTCTTCAAGAAGCAGGTCGGCGCGGTCAAGGCGGTCGACGGCATCTCCTTCGACCTGATGAAGGGCGAGACGCTCGGCATCGTCGGCGAGTCCGGCTGTGGCAAGTCCACGCTGGCCAAGGTGCTGATGAACCTGGAGCGGGCCACCTCCGGCCAGGTGCTGTTCAAGGGCGAGGACATCTCCAAGCTGACCGGCCAGGCCCTCAAGGCCGTGCGCCGGAACATCCAGATGGTGTTCCAGGACCCGTACACCTCGCTGAACCCGCGCATGACGGTCGGCGACATCATCGGCGAGCCGTTCGAGATCCACCCCGAGGTGGCTCCGAAGGGCGACCGCCGCAAGGCCGTCCAGGACCTCCTGGACGTCGTCGGCCTGAACCCGGAGTACATCAACCGGTACCCGCACCAGTTCTCCGGCGGTCAGCGCCAGCGCATCGGCATCGCCCGTGGCCTCGCGCTCAAGCCCGAGATCATCATCTGCGACGAGCCGGTCTCCGCCCTGGACGTGTCCGTCCAGGCGCAGGTGATCAACCTGCTGGAGCAGCTGCAGACCGAGTTCGGCCTGTCGTACATGTTCATCGCCCACGACCTCTCCATCGTCCGGCACATCTCCGACCGCGTCGGCGTGATGTACCTCGGCAAGATGGTCGAGATCGGCACGGACGAGGAGATCTACGACAACGCCACCCACCCGTACACCCAGGCGCTGCTCTCCGCGGTGCCGGTGCCGGACCCGACCGCGCGCGAGAACCGCGACCGGATCATCCTGACCGGCGACATCCCCTCGCCGGCCAACCCGCCGTCCGGCTGCCGCTTCCGCACCCGCTGCTGGAAGGCGGAGGACCGCTGCTCCGAGGAGCTGCCGCTGCTCGCGGTCCCCTCGCTGCTGAAGGGCCCGGCCGCGCACGAGTCGGCCTGCCACTTCGCCGAGGTGCGGGAGACGGCGACGGCCGCGGCCTGACCGCCGGCGCCCGTGACGCACCCGGAAGGGCCCGTGGCTTCCCGCCACGGGCCCTTCCGGCATTTCTGTTAACTCGGCGCTGCGTCGATCCGGCGCTGCGTCAACTCCGCGTGCGGCCGAGCGCACCCGTCCGGGGGTACCCGACTCGCGCCGTCGCCGGGGCGCGCTTCTCATGGGGTGTGATGCGACACACACCTTGAGGAGGGACCTCCATGCCCGTAGCCGCCCGTGCTCGTTGGGTCCTCGCCGCTGCGACGTCCGTGGTCCTGGTGGCCACCGGGTGCAGCAGCAGCGGGGGCGGCAGCAGCTCGTCGGACACCAGCAAGACCTTCAGTTACCAGAGCAGTGAGCCGCAGAACCCGCTGCAGCCCGCCAACGCGAACGAGACCGGCGGCGGTCGCATCATCCAGAACCTGTTCAAGGGGCTCGTCGACTACGACCCCACCACCGCGAAGATCCGCATGCAGGTGGCCGACAAGATCGACACCAGCGACTCGCAGACCTTCACGGTGACGCTGAAGGACGGGTGGAAGTTCCACGACGGCACCCCGGTGCACGCCAAGAACTTCGTCGACGCCTGGAACTGGGGCGCGTCCACCGCCAACAACCAGATCAACAGCTCCTGGTTCTCCGACATCGAGGGCTACAAGGACGTCCACCCGGGCAAGGGCAGCCAGCCGACGGCGGACAAGATGTCCGGTCTGACCGTCCAGGACGACCTGCACTTCACCGTCAAGCTGAGCAACAAGGTCTCGTACTTCGAGTACAAGCTCGGCTACATCGCCTTCTCGCCGCTGCCGGACGGCTTCTTCAAGGACCCGGCCGGGTACGGGCAGAAGCCCGTGGGCAACGGGCCGTACCAGTTCGTCAGCTGGTCCCACAACCAGGAGGTCGTCACCAAGACCTTCGCGGACTACCAGGGCGTGGACAAGCCGAAGAACGGCGGCGTCGTCTTCAAGATGTACAACACGTCCGAGGCCGCCTACGCCGACCTCCAGTCCAGCAACCTGGACGTGATGGACCAGGTGCCGCCGTCCGCGCTGGCCACCTACAAGAGCGACCTCGGCGACCGGGCGATCGACTCCCCGCAGGGTGCCATCCAGAACGTCGGTTTCACGCTCTACCAGGCCGACTGGTCCGCGCCCGACAAGGCCAAGGTCCGCCAGGGCATCTCGATGGCGATCGACCGCGACACCATCACCAAGACCGTGCTCCAGGGCTCCCGCAAGGCCGCCAGCGCGTGGGTGGCCGAAGGCGTCGAGGGCTACAAGGAAGGCACCTGCGGCGACTTCTGCAAGTTCGACCCGGCGAAGGCCAAGGCACTGATCACCGAGGGCGGCGGCGTCCCCGGCAACAAGCTGACCATCCTCTACAACGCGGACGGCGGCCACAAGGAGTGGGTCGACGCGGTGTGCAACTCGATCCGGCAGAGCACCGGAGTGGACTGCACGGGCGACCCGAAGCCCGACTTCAAGACCGCGCGCGCGGCGATCACCGGACACCAGGTCGACGGCATGTTCCGGACGGGCTGGGTGCAGGACTACCCGCTCAACGCCAACTTCCTCGCGGACGTGTACCGCACCGGCGCCGCGTCCAACGACACGGGGTACAGCAGCCCGCAGTTCGACCAGGCCGCCAAGCAGGCCGACGAGGCCCCCAGCGTCGCCGACACGGTCACCGGCTACCAGGCAGCCGAGGCGGTGCTGGCGAGCGGCATGCCGACCCTCCCGCTCTGGTACTACCGGACCAACTCGGGCTACTCCACCAAGGTGCAGAACGTGAAGTTCGACTCCTTCGGCAACCCGGCCTGGACCCAGGTCGAGGTCAAGGGCTGATCCCCTCTCCCGCCGGCCCCGCCCTCACCGCACGGAGGGCGGGGCCCGGCCACCTCGGAAGGAGGCTCGGATGGGCAGTTACGTGCTGCGGCGGGTGCTGCAGATGATCCCGGTGTTCTTCGGCACCACGCTGCTGATCTTCCTGATGGTCTACACGCTGCCGGGCGACCCGGTGGCGGCGCTGTTCGGCGAGAAGGCCGCCGACCCGGCCGTGGTGGCCAGCATCAAGCACAAGTACTACCTCGACCAGCCGGTCTGGAAGCAGTACCTGCACTACATGGGCAACCTCTTCCAGGGGGACTTCGGAACCAGCTTCACCGGCCGTCCGGTCACCGACATCATGGCGGACGCCTTCCCGGTCACCATCCGGCTCGCGCTGCTGGCCTTCGTGTTCGAGATGATCCTCGGCCTGTGCCTCGGGCTCGTCTCCGGCCTCAAGCGCGGCAGCGTGCAGGACACCCTGGTGCTGATCCTGACCCTGCTGGTGATCTCGATCCCGGTCTTCGTGCTCGCGTACATCGCGCAGACGGTGTTCGCCACCAACCTGGGCTGGGTCACGCCGACGGTGCAGAACAGCTACGACCTCTCGCAGCTGATCCTGCCGGCGATGGTGCTCGGCTCGCTCTCGCTCGCGTACGTCGCCCGGCTCACCCGGACCTCGATCGGCGAGAACCTGCGGGCCGACTACATGCGCACGGCGGTCGCCAAGGGGCTGCCCCGGCGGACCATCATCTCCCGCCACCTGCTGCGCAATTCGCTGATCCCGGTGGTCACGTTCCTCGGTACCGACCTGGGCGCCCTGATGGGCGGCGCGATCGTCACCGAGGGCATCTTCAACGTGCAGGGCATCGGCAACGTCCTGTACCGGGCGATCAACCAGAAGGAAGGGCCGACGGTGGTCGGCATCGTGACCGTCCTGGTGATCGTCTACCTGGTCGCCAGTCTCCTCGTCGACCTGCTCTACGCGGTCCTGGACCCGAGGATCCGCTATGCCTGACATCCACGACGAAGACTCCTTCGAGCCCCACCCCAAGCCCGGCGTCTCGCGCCTGGACTACGCGGGCGAGCAGGGCATGGCCGTCGAGCAGGAGACCCTGGTCGAGTCCGACCCGGTCAAGCGCGAGGAGGCCCGCAGCCTCTGGGGCGACGCCTGGCGCGACCTGCGGCGGCGGCCGATCTTCCTGATCTCGGCGGTGCTGATCCTGCTGCTGGTCATCATGGCGATCTTCCCGTGGGCGTTCACCGACGCCGACCCGCGCAAGGCCGACCTGGTGCACAACTACCTGCGCCGGCCGGACTGGTCGGACGTGTTCGGGACCGGCTGGTTCGGCTACGACGGGCAGGGCCGGTCGATCTACGCCCGCGTCGTGTACGGCGCCCGCGCCTCGATCACCGTCGGCATCTGCGTCACCGCGACGGTCACCGTGCTCGGCGGCCTGGCCGGCATGGTCGCCGGGTACTTCGGCGGCGGCGTGGACGCGGTGATCTCCCGGATCGTCGACATCTTCTTCGGCATCCCGCTGCTGCTCGGCTCGCTGGTGCTGCTGAACGCCTTCTCCACCCGCACGGTGTGGAGCGTGGTCATCGCCCTCGGCTTCCTCGGCTGGACCCAGATCGCCCGCGTCATGCGCGGCGCCGTGCTGACCGTCAAACAGGCCGACTACGTGGTGGCCGGACGGGCGCTCGGGGCCGGGACCGGACGGCTGATGTTCCGGCACATCCTGCCGAACGCGATCGCGCCGGTGATCGTCGTCGCGACCATCGCGCTCGGCGGCTACATCGCGACCGAGGCGACGCTGAGCTTCCTCGGCATCGGCCTGCAGGACCCGACCATCTCCTGGGGCATCGACATCTCCTCCGCCCAGAAGGTGATCCGGACGGCACCGTACGTGCTGTTCTTCCCGGCCGCGGCGCTCTCCGTCACCGTGCTGGCCTTCATCATGCTGGGCGACGCGGTGCGCGACGCCCTCGACCCGAAGCTTCGCTGAGCGAGGGGAACGCATCGTGACTACAGCTGTGGACACCACCGAACCGGGGCGGGAGGCGCCGTACGAGGGACCGCTGCTCGACGTGCGGGACCTGCACGTCGAGTTCGTCACGCGGGACGGCGTGGCCCGGGCGGTCAACGGGGTCAACTACAGCGTCCGGGCGGGGGAGACGCTGGCGGTGCTGGGCGAGTCCGGGTCGGGCAAGTCGGTGACGGCGCAGGCGATCATGGGCATCCTCGACATGCCGCCGGCCCGCATCCCGCGCGGTGAGATCCGCTTCCGCGGCCAGGACATGCTCAAGATGGGCCGGGAGGAGCGGCGGCGGATCCGCGGCCGGAAGATCGCGATGATCTTCCAGGACGCTCTCTCCTCGCTCAACCCGGTGCTCAGCGTGGGCTTCCAGCTCGGCGAGATGTTCCGGGCCCACCACGGGACGTCCCGTCAGGAGGCCAAGGACAAGGCCGTCGAGCTGATGGACCGGGTGCGCATCCCGGCGGCGAAGCAGCGGGTGAACGACTACCCGCACCAGTTCTCCGGCGGCATGCGCCAGCGCATCATGATCGCGATGGCGCTGGCCCTCGAACCGGACCTGATCATCGCGGACGAGCCCACCACCGCGCTGGACGTGACCGTCCAGGCCCAGGTGATGGACCTGCTCGCGGAGTTGCAGTCCGAATTCCACATGGGGCTCATCCTGATCACCCACGACCTCGGCGTCGTCGCGGACGTCGCGGACAAGATCGCGGTGATGTACGCGGGCCGGATCGTCGAGACAGCGCCAGTCCACGAGCTGTACGCGCGGCCCGCGCACCCGTACACCCGGGGCCTGCTGGACTCGATCCCGCGCCTGGACCAGAAGGGCCAGGAGCTCTACGCGATCAAGGGGCTGCCGCCCAACCTGCTGCGGATCCCGAAGGGCTGCGCCTTCAACCCGCGCTGTCCGCGGGCGCAGGACATCTGCCGGTCCGAGGTGCCGGAGCTGTTCCCCGTGACCGAGGAGGACGGCACCGCGCTGGCCGGGCGGGGCAGCGCCTGCTTCTTCTGGAAGGAGACGCTCCATGGCCGGTAACGGGGCGAGTGCGCTGGGGGCGATCACGCCGGAGGAGGTCGCGTTCAAGCAGGACGTGGCGCGCGGCGAGCCGATCCTCGAAGTCCGCGACCTGGTCAAGCACTTCCCGCTGACCAAGGGCGTCCTGCTGAAGCAGCAGGTCGGCGCGGTGAAGGCGGTCGACGGGGTCGGCTTCGACCTGATGCAGGGCGAGACGCTGGGCATCGTCGGGGAGTCGGGCTGCGGGAAGTCGACGCTGGCCAAGGTGCTGATGAACCTGGAGCCGGCCACCGGGGGGTCCGTCCGGTACAAGGGCGAGGAGATCTCCCGGCTGTCGGGGGCGGGGCTGAAGGCGGTGCGGCGGAACATCCAGATGGTGTTCCAGGACCCGTACACCTCGCTGAACCCGCGCATGACGGTGGGCGACATCATCGGCGAGCCGTTCGAGATCCACCCGGAGGTGGCGCCGAAGGGCGACCGGCGCAAGGCCGTTCAGGATCTCCTGGACGTGGTCGGGCTCAACCCGGAGTACATCAACCGGTATCCGCACCAGTTCTCCGGCGGCCAGCGTCAACGCATCGGCATCGCACGGGGGTTGGCGCTCAAGCCGGAGGTCATCATCTGTGACGAGCCGGTCTCGGCGCTGGACGTCTCGGTGCAGGCGCAGGTCATCAACCTGCTGGAGAAGCTCCAGGGCGAGTTCAACCTCTCGTACATGTTCATCGCGCACGACCTCTCGATCGTCCGGCACATCTCCGACCGCGTCGGGGTCATGTACCTCGGCCGGATGGTCGAGATCGGCTCCGACACCGAGATCTACGACCACGCCACCCACCCGTACACCCAAGCCCTGCTGTCGGCCGTGCCGGTGCCCGACCCGACCGCGCGGGAGTCGCGGGACCGGATCGTGCTGACCGGGGACGTGCCCTCGCCGGCCAACCCGCCGTCGGGGTGCCGGTTCCGGACCCGTTGCTGGAAGGCGCAGGAGCGGTGCGCGGTGGAGGTCCCGCTGCTCACGGCGCCGTCGTGGCTGGAAGGGGCGGCCCGGCACGAGTCGGCGTGTCACTTCGCGGCGGAGCGCGAGGTCGGGCAGAGCGCGGCGGAGCGCGAGGTCGGGCAGAGCGCGGCGGAGCGCGAGATCGGGCAGAGCGCGGCGGAGCGGGACAACGGGACGGGGGCCGCCGCGGCCGGGTAACGATTCGGTCGACGTCGCGGCAGGCGGCGCGGACCAAGGGCGCGTCCTCGATTCGAGGGCGCGCCCTTCGCTGTGCTGCGCAAACGCCGGAAAATGATCGATTACTCCTCGTAAACGCGCGAATACCGGAGATCATCGTCCGCCTTCCGGAGCCCGGAACGGGCGGCTCCGGATGCGATATGCGGAATTTGGCGAGCATTGTCCGGGCCGGTCCCGGCGCGTAATTGAAAAGAGATGTGACGTGGATTCCGAAAGCCGGTCGGTTGATCGATAGTTGCTTTGCGCGTATCAGTGGTCACCTCGCCAACTGTGCGGATCGGCCCTGAGATGTCGACCCCCGTCACGCCCGGCACACCGAGTGGCGGGGCCGCCGTTCGTTCGTAAGCCCCCAAAACGAGGAGCAGTTGAATGAGGCTCACCAAGACGATGCGCCTGACCGCCCTGGCGGCCTGCACGGCACTCGCGGTCTCCGCGTGCAGCACGGGCGACGACAAGAAGACGGGCGGCGGTGCGAGCGGCAAGACCGGCGGCTCGATCAGCGTCCAGTTGGGTGAGCCGCAGAACGGCCTGATCCCCCAGAACACCGCGGAGTCCGAGGGCACCCAGGTCGAGTACGCGCTCTTCGTCGGGCTCGTCGACTACGACTCCAAGACCAACGCGCCCCGGCTGAACATGGCCGAGTCGATCGAGTCCCCGGACTCCACCGTCTGGACGATCAAGCTCAAGGACGGCTACACCTTCCACAACGGCGAGAAGGTCACCGCGCAGTCCTACGTCGACGCCTGGAACTGGGGCGCGAACCAGGACAACGCCGCGCAGGCCCTGCCGTTCTTCGACAAGGTCCTCGGCTCCGACGAACTCGCCCCCGGCAAGGACAAGAAGCCCGCCGCCAAGGAGCTCAAGGGCCTGAAGGTCGTCGACGACAAGACCTTCACCGTCACCCTCAAGGCGCCGTTCTCGCAGTTCAAGACCATGCTCGGGTACAACGCCTTCTACCCGCTCCCGAAGGTGTTCTTCAACGACCCGAAGGCCTTCGGCGACAACCCGATCGGCAACGGCCCGTTCCAGATGGACGGTCCGTGGCAGCACAACCAGCAGATCAAGGTCAAGCGCTACGACAACTTCCCGGGCAAAAAGGCCAAGCTCGATTCGGTCACCTTCAAGATTTACGACAAGCTGGAAACCGCGTACAACGACCTGCGCGCGGACAACATCCAGATCACCAACAAGCTGCCGATCTCGGCGATGGCGACGGTGGGCCAGGAGTTCGGCGACCGCTACATCTACCAGCCGGAATCCGGCGTCGGCTACATCGGATTCCCGATCGCGACCAACCCGGCGTTCGCCAAGCCCGACCTGCGCAAGGCGATCTCGATGGCGATAGACCGTGACGCGATCACCAAGACCATCTTCTCCGGCACCCGCAAGCCGGCCGACGACTTCGTCAGCCCGATCATCCCGGGCTACCGCCAGGGCGCCTGCGGCGACGCCTGCAAGTACGACCCGGCGAAGGCCAAGGCGCTCTACACCCAGGCCGGCGGCCTGCCCGGCAACAAGCTGGAGATCGGCTACAACGCCGACGGCGGCCACAAGGAGTGGATCGAGGCGGTCGGCAACCAGCTGAAGAACAACCTCGGGATCGACGTCACCTTCAAGCCGTTCGAGAAGTTCGGCAAGATCCTCGACGCGCTCGGCAAGAAGGAGTACACGGGCGCGTTCCGCATGGCCTGGTCGATGGACTACCCGTCGATCGAGGACTACCTGCGCCCGATCTTCTCGAAGATCGCCATCGAGAACGGCTCCAACTACGGCGGCTACGTCAACGAGGACTTCGAGGCGCTGCTCGCCAAGGCCGACCAGGCGAAGACCGAGGACGAGGGCATGAAGTTCTACCAGCAGGCCGACGACATCCTGCTCAAGGAGCTGCCGTACGTCCCGGTGTACACCTACATGAGCTCCGGGGCCTACACCAAGACCGTCAAGAACGTCGTCATCGACGCCCAGAACCGCATCGACCTGGCCTCCGTCGAACTCGCCTGACCCGGCTCCACCTGACCGGTGCGTCCCGCAGGGCGGCGCGGGGAACCCCCGTGCCGCCCGTCGGCGACGCGCCCCAACCACGAGGAGGCCGCCGCATGGGCCGCTATGTGGTCCGCCGGGTCATCCAGGCCATACCTGTGATCCTCGGCGCGACGTTCCTGATCTACGCACTGGTCTTCCTGCTGCCCGGTGACCCCATCCAAGCGCTGGCCGGTGAGAAACGCGCGGACCCGACGGTCGTCGCGATGCTGCACGACCGGTACCACCTGGACGATCCGTTCTTCCTCCAGTACTGGCACTACCTGGCCGGCCTGTTCCAGGGCGACTTCGGCGAGGACTACCGCGGCCACGCGGTCGTGGACGTGATGACCAGGGCCTTCCCGTACACCATCAACCTCGCGCTGACCGCGCTGGTCATCGAGATGGGCGCGGGCGTCACCGCCGGTGTGGTCGCGGCCCTGCGGCGCGGCAAGTTCATCGACAACCTGGTGCTGATCTCGACCCTGATGGTCATCTCGATCCCGACCTTCGTGATCGGCTTCGTGCTCCAGCTGCTCCTCGGGGTGAAGCTCCACAACGACTACGGCATCGACTTCTTCCCGGTCTCGTTCAACGAGGACGACGGCTTCCGCGCCTACCTCCTGCCGGCCTTCGTGCTCGCGTCCACCTCGCTCGCGTACATCGCCCGGCTCACCCGGACCAGCCTGACCGAGGTGATGCGGGCCGACTACGTCCGTACGGCGGTGGCCAAGGGCCTGAGCCCGCTGCGCGTCGTGGTGCGGCACGGGCTGCGCAACGCGCTGATCCCGATCGTCACCTTCCTCGGCATGGACCTGGGGTCGCTGATGGGCGGTGCGGTGATCACCGAGGGCATCTTCAACATCCCGGGGATCGGACACCAGCTGTTCCAGTCCGTGTACCTGCGCGAACGCACCATCGTGGTGGGCGTCGTGAGCGCCCTCGTGATGGTGTACCTCTTCACCAACCTGGTGGTCGACCTGCTCTACGCCGTTCTTGACCCGAGGATCCGCTATGAGTGAGCCGACGAACGCGCTGGACACGACGGCCCCGGCGACGAAGGCGGCGCCCGCCACGGGCGACAATGAGCGGGTGGCGAGCCTCTGGACGGACGCCTGGTACGACCTGCGGCGCAACCCGCTCTTCATCATCGGCGGACTGCTGGTGCTCCTCATGGTGGCGATGGCCGTCGCCCCGCAGCTGTTCACCGACAAGGACCCGAACTCGGCCGGCTTCTGCGAGCTCTCGTCCTCGCTGCAACGCCCCTCCGGGGACCACTGGTTCGGCTTCGACGTCCAGGGCTGCGACGTCTACACCCGGACCATCTGGGGCGCCCGCAACTCGATCATCGTCGGCATCCTGACCACCTCGCTGGTGGTCCTGGTCGGCGGCACGCTCGGGCTGCTGGCCGGCTGGCTGGCCGGGTTCTGGGACAGCCTGCTCTCGCGCGTGACCGAGATCTTCTTCGCGATCCCGCTGCTGCTCGGCGGCATGCTCATCATGTCGACCTGGCAGAAGGGCAACGCCTGGACGGTCTCGGCGGTGATGGCGGTGCTCGGCTGGCCGCAGATCTACCGGCTGATGCGCTCGGCGGTGATCTCCAACAAGCACAACGACTACGTGGTCGCCGCCCGTGCGCTCGGGGCCGGCACCGGGCGGATCGTCACCCGGCACATCCTGCCGAACGCGGTGGCGCCGGTGATCGTGGTCTCCACCATCAACCTCGGCGTGTACATCGGCGCCGAGGCCGCGCTGTCCTACCTGGGCATCGGCATCCAGTCCCCGGCGATCTCCTGGGGCCTGATGATCAGCGACGCCCAGTCCCGCTTCCTGAACGCCCCGCACGTGCTGCTCTTCCCGGCCGTCGTGCTGAGCATCACCGTGCTGGCGTTCATCATGCTCGGCGACGCGGTGCGCGACGCCCTCGACCCCAAGCTGCGCTGAGGAGGGCCGCGGACCATGACTGACACGACGAAGCCGTCCGGCACGAGGGACGGCGGGGCGCGCGTGGGCGCGATCGAGGTAACCGGCCCGCGCCGGGAGAACCTGGTGCCCGGCACGCCGCTGCTCGAAGTCGACGACCTGCACGTCGAGTTCGCCACCCGGGACGGCGTCGCCAAGGCCGTCAACGGCGTCAGCTACTCGGTGTCGGCCGGGGAGACGCTGGCGGTGCTCGGCGAGTCCGGGTCGGGCAAGTCGGTGACGGCACAGGCGATCATGGGCATCCTGGACATGCCGCCCGGGCGGATCACGGCCGGCAAGGTGCTCTTCCGGGGCGAGGACCTGCTGACGATGAGCCCCAGGGCCCGGCGCGCGGTGCGCGGCCGGAAGATCGCGATGATCTTCCAGGACGCGCTCTCCTCGCTCAACCCGGTGCTCAGCGTGGGCTACCAGCTCGGCGAGATGTTCCGGGTGCACCAGGGCGCCTCGCGCAAGGAGGCGAAGGAGCGCTCGGTCGAGCTGATGGAGCGGGTGCGCATCCCTGCGGCGGCGCAGCGGGTGAACGACTTCCCGCACCAGTTCTCCGGCGGCATGCGCCAGCGCATCATGATCGCGATGGCGCTCTCGATGGAGCCCGACCTGATCATCGCCGACGAGCCCACCACCGCCCTGGACGTGACCGTCCAGGCCCAGGTGATGGACCTGCTCGCCGAGCTGCAGGACGAGTTCCACATGGGGCTCATCCTGATCACCCACGACCTCGGCGTGGTCGCCGACGTCGCGGACAAGATCGCGGTGATGTACGCGGGACGGATCGTCGAGACGGCGCCCGTCCACGAGCTGTACGCGCGACCGGCCCACCCGTACACCCGGGGCCTGCTCAACTCGATCCCCCGGCTGGACCAGAAGGGGCAGAACCTGTACGCCATCCAGGGCCTGCCGCCGAACCTGCTGCGGATCCCGACGGGCTGCGCGTTCAACCCGCGCTGCGACCGTGCGCAGGACGTCTGCCGGTCCGAACTGCCGCCGCTCGTACCGGTGCTGGACGCGGAGGGCAGGGACCTGCCGGGCCGGCACAGCGCCTGCCACTTCTGGAAGGAGACCCTCCGTGGCTGAGCCGATCCTGGAAGTCCGGGACCTGGTCAAGCACTACCCGCTGACGCAGGGCATCCTCTTCAAGCGGCAGGTCGGCGCGGTCAAGGCCGTGGACGGCATCTCCTTCGACCTGGTCAAGGGGGAGACGCTGGGCATCGTCGGGGAGTCCGGCTGCGGGAAGTCGACGCTGGCCAAGGTGCTGATGAGCCTGGAGCGGGCGACCGCGGGCCAGGTGCGGTACAAGGGCCAGGACATCACCCGCTTGTCGGGGGCGGGGCTGAAGGCGGTGCGGCGGAACATCCAGATGGTGTTCCAGGACCCGTATACGTCACTGAACCCGCGCATGACGGTGGGCGACATCATCGGCGAACCGTTCGAGATCCACCCGGAGGTGGCGCCGAAGGGCGATCGCCGCAAGGCCGTTCAGGATCTCCTGGACGTCGTCGGGCTCAACCCGGAGTACATCAACCGGTATCCGCACCAGTTCTCCGGCGGCCAGCGTCAACGCATCGGCATCGCGCGGGGGTTGGCGCTCAAGCCGGAGATCATCATCTGTGACGAGCCGGTCTCGGCGCTCGACGTCTCGGTGCAGGCGCAGGTGATCAACCTGCTGGAGCAGCTGCAGGGCGAGTTCGGGCTCTCGTACATGTTCATCGCGCACGACCTCTCCATCGTCCGGCACATCTCCGACCGCGTCGGCGTGATGTACCTCGGCAAGATGGTCGAGATCGGCACGGAGGACGAGATCTACGTGCACCCGACCCACCCGTACACCCAAGCCCTGCTGTCGGCCGTGCCGGTGCCCGACCCGACCGGCCGCGAGCAGCGCGAGCGCATCCTGCTCAGCGGGGACCTGCCGTCGCCGGCCAACCCGCCGTCCGGCTGCCGGTTCCGGACCCGCTGCTGGAAGGCGCAGGAGCGGTGCTCGGAGGAGGTGCCGCTGCTCGCGGTGCCCGCGCTGCTGAAGGGGCCGGCCGCGCACGAGTCGGCCTGCCACTTCGCCGAGGTGCGGGACGTGATCGGGAGCGCCTGAGCCCGTCGTGCCGGCCGGGCCGTGGAGTGCGCCGACTCCGCGGCCCGGCCGCCGCGTTGCGGGGGCCCGGCGGGCCGGTCACTTCTCGAAGCCGACGTTCTCCCAGACGATGTCGGACAGGCCCTGCGCGCCGATGTTGGCGAGGTTGGCGCGGGCGCCGTACAGCTGTGGCCGCTGGTAGAGGGGGAGCATCCCGGCGACCTTCCACAGCTCGGCGTCGGCCTGGTTGATGGCCTCGGAGGCGCCGGCGGCGTCGGGTGCGGCGGCGGCCCGGTCGAGGGCGGCGTCGACGGCCGCGCTGCCGGTGCCGGAGTGGTTGTTGCCACTGCTCTGGACGAAGCTGGCGCGGCTGCCGCTGGCCGGGAAGGGCGTGCCGAGCAGCGCGTACACGGTGAGGTCGAAGTCCTGCCGGTTGACGTACTTGTCGAAGAACTCGTTGGCGCCGGCCTGCACGGTGGTGACCTTCACGCCGACGGCCTTGAGCATCCCGGTGACGCTCGCGGCCTCGGCCTGGGCGGTGGCGACGCCGGCCGGGACGACGATCCGCAGGTTCAGCTCGCGGCCGTCCTTGTGGCGGACGTCGCCGTCGAGCTTCCAGCCGGCCGCGTCGAGCTTGCGGCGGGCCTCGGCGGGGTCGTAGCGGCTGAGACCGAGCGAGTTGTCGCGGTAGGCGTTCTGGTTGGCGACCAGCAGGTGGTTGTTGAGCGTGACGGGCGGCCAGTCGAGGCCCTTGAGGTCGTCGCGGGCGATCGCGTCCCGGTCGATCGCCTGGAACACGGCCTGGCGCACGGTGGCGTCGGTGAGCAGCGGGCTGCGGCCGTTGAGGGTGAGCTGGCGGAAGTCGGGCCCGCCGGCCCGGCGGACGACGGCGCCCTTGGTGCGCTTGACGGCCTCGTACCCGGCGACGTCCGGGCCGTTGTTGAACAGGTCGATCTCGCCGCGGCCGAAGGCGGCGGCCATCGTCGCGGGGGTCATGGCGTGGAAGACGATCCGGTCCAGCAGCGGCTTGTCGCCCCACCAGGCCGGGTCGGCGACCAGGGTGACGGTCTGGGCCGCCGGGTCCAGCTTCTCGACCTTGAACGGGCCCGCGGTGACCGGGATGGCGTCCAGGTAGGCGGTGTTGAACAGGTCCGGGCTGCTCACCCTGCTCGCCGGCAGCAGCGGGGCGTTGGCGGCGCCGTTGAACATCGACTGCCACTCGGAGAACGGCTGGTCGAAGGTCATCACGGCCTGGAAGTCGTCCTTGCCGGGCACGACCGAGGAGACCAGCTCGAAGCCGGTGCTGCTGGAGGACTTGTACGCCGGGTCCTTGCCGTTCATCGCGCGCCAGTCGGCCTCGATGTCGCGCCAGGTGATCGGGGTGCCGTCGGACCAGTGGGCCCTCGGGTTGAGCGTCCAGACGACCACCTGCCGGCCGTCCCTGAGTTCGGCGTGGGCGTCCTGGAGGTAGGCCGGGTTGGGGGTCTGGGTGCCGGCCGCGTCGGAGCGGAAGAAGGTGGGCAGCAGCGGCTTGGTGACGCTGCCCGTCGAGGACTCGGTGCCGTCGGCGTGGACCGGCGACCACTGGTGGGAGAACTGCGCGATCGCGAGGTTCAGGGTGCCGCCCTGGCGCAGCTGGGCGCGGTCGCGCGGATTGACGTCCGTCGACGTGATCTTGGGCGACTGCGGGGCGGACGCCATCGCGTCGCCGGGCGAGCCGTCCGGCTGGGAGGCGCACGAACAGAGCGTCAGTGAGAGGCAGAGCACGGTGAGGCCGGAGAGCAGGGCCGTCCGGTGGTGGGGGCGGCCCATGGGCGTGCTCCTGAGGCGTGTGTGACGGATGGTGTGGCGTCACATCTTGGCGAGCCGGGCGGGAGTTGTCGAGAGGGGGTCATGGGCGGCGAGAAACGCCGAGGGGCGGGCCCGCTGCCTCTCGGTGGAGACGGCGGCCCGCCCCTCGGCGGTCGCGTGCGGCGGTCGCGTGCGGGCGCCCGGGCCGCGGCTCAGGCCACGGCTCGGGCTACCCCCGGGCCACGGCTCAGGCGACGGTGAACTTGAAGGTGCGGTCCTTGTCGCCGCTCTTGTCGAGCAGCGGCGTGAGCGCGTCGGCGACGTCCTGGGCGGTGATCGCCACGGACTGGCCGTTCTTCTTGATCTTCACCTTGTCGAAGACGTTGCCGAGCTGGGCGTTCAGCGCGTCCAGGTCCCACTTGGGCACGATCTTGCCGGAGGCGTCCGGGACGAGGGTGAGCGTCTTGGCGGCGGTCTGCTTGCCGAAGTTCCAGGTCTTGGTGCCGGCCGTGAGGTGGATCTGGCCGCTGACCGCCGACTTGCCGAGGCCGTCCGCGGCGGCCTGGAGGGCCTGGGCGGAGATCTTGGGCTGGGCGGCCGTGACGTTCAGCGCGACCGGCTGGTCGGGCTTGCCGGCGGCGCGGTCGCGGTAGGCCTGCTCGACCACGGCGACGGCGCCCGCGGAGTCCAGCGCCTGGCCGGCCTTGCCCGGCACGACGACCGGGTCGCCGGAGTCGCCGAACTTGACGTAGCCCTCCTGGAGGCCCTGGCCGGCGCCGGCGGCCAGACCGTCGAGCGCGGCCTTGAGCTTGGCCCGGTCGACCTTCACCTCCGGCGCGACGTTCTTCGTGCCGCCCTTCAGCGACTTGATGACGTCGACCGGGCTGTAGCTGTGCTGGGTGAGGCCGTCCACGGTGGCCGTGGTGTCGAAGCCGAGCCCGGCGACCGTCGGGTCCAGGTCGACGGTCTGGTCGCCGATCTTCAGCTTGAGCGGCTGCTGGCCGACCTTGCCCACCGTCTCGTCGAGCTGGTGGATGGCCTGGTCGCGGTTGTTGCCGCCGATGTCGGTGCCGAGCACCACGGTGCCCTTGGGGATGTCCGACTGGTTCAGCATCAGGCCGGTGCCGTACGCGGCGGCGCCGAGGAACAGGACGCCGCCGATGCCGTAGACGCCGAGCTTGACGATCTTCTTGCCGGCGCCGCCCTTCTTCTTGGCCTTGCCCTGGGCCTTGTCCTGCGCCTTGGCGGGCGGGGCCTTGGCGGGCTCCGGGGTGCCGGGGGCCGGGCTGCCGGGCTCCGGGCGGGGGCCGGGCGCGGGGGCCGGCAGCGGGGTGACCTCGGTGGACTCCGGGTCGCGGCCGGGCTGGTGCGGGCGGGCCGGGGCGGCGTTGAACGGGTCGTTGCCGAACGGGTCGGCGGGGGAGCCCTGGCCGCCCGGGGCACCGGGGAAGAGGCCGCCGGGCGCGGGCGCGAACGCGTCCTGGCCGGCGAGCGTGCCGGGGCGCTGCGCGGCGAACGGGTCGGCGCCGGTGGGCGCGGACGCGAACAGGCCGGGCTGCGGGGCGCCGTTGTGGGGCAGGCCGGGTATGGCGGCCGCCGGGGGCACGTCCTCGCGGACCGGCGCGAAGCCGTCGACGGAGGTGTCCTCGGGGTCGGCCGCGCCGCCGGCCGGGAAGGGCCGGGCGCCCTGCGGGCCGCGGTTCCGCGGACGGCCCTCGGGGGCACCGGAGCCCTGCGGACCGCGCTTCTGCGGACGGCCGTTCTGCGGGCCGCGCGGGCCGGCGGGGGTCGCCGCGGCGGGAGGAACGGGGGCGAACGGGTCGGCGGCGAACGGGGCCGCCGCGGCCTCGTACACACCGGGCTCGTCCGCCTGGCCCTGCGGGCCGCCGAACGGCGCGGCGGGCCGGCCGGCCGGGCGGGGTGCGGGAGCCGGGGCGGGCGCGGCACCGTGGGCCTGGGCCTGGCCGGGCACCGGACGGCCGCCTGGCCGGGCGGCACCCTGGCCGGGGCGCGGGGAGCCGTTCCGCGGGGCGCCGTCGGGGCGCGCGCCGTTCGGCTGGGCGCCGTTCGCACGCGTGCCGTTCGGCTGGGCCTGCGGCTTGGCCTGGGACTGCGCCTTGGGCTGCGGCTGGGCCTGCGGCCCGTCGCCGGCACCCGGCGCACCGGCCGGGACCGGGGCGGGCGCGGCCTCGCCGGGCGCCGACGCGGCCTTCTTCTGCCGCGGCCGGAACCACGCGCCGGTCGACTCGGACTCGGAGGTCGCCGGCGGGATCGGCGGGATCTGC